>NZ_JADBRW010000005.1:0-4485 GCF_020247025.1 Microcystis sp. M109S1 | reverse complement strand
GGGTAAAAAGTCGCGCGCAACAAGTACAAGAAGCGTTTAGTCAGAACCGTACCGTGGGACACACGGAATCGGGCTTCTGAAAGGTCGCGAAAGTCTGTGGACTTTGTGTAAGACAGTACATGGTTTTTTAACCGTGGTATGGAACGGTGGTTGAAGCAGAAACTTAAATCGTGAGGTTTAGGAATCGCCGCACTTTTAGGGCGGCGAGGATGTCAAAATCCTCATCTCTGATGATAGGATGAACGATCGAAGCTCTCCAGAGAAACCCTATGACTAGCTTACTGCGCGACTTTTGGTATGTGGCCACACCGGCAAATAAACTGAAACCCGGTCAGCTAATGGCCAAAAAAATGCTAGGTGAACCGATTGTTGTCGGTAGGAGAGAGGATGGAGAAGTGTTCGCATTGCGGGATATTTGCCCCCATCGCGGCATTCCGCTGCACCATGGCTGGATTGAAGGGGATGGGGTGTACTGTTGCTATCATGGCTGGAAATTTAACACTAGCGATGGCGTTTGTTCTGAGATACCCTCATTAACCGAACACGATCGCCTTGATATTAGCCGAATTTGTGTCACCAGTTATCCCTGTCGCGAAATACAAGGTCATATCTGGGTGTTTATTCCGGCAGACTCAAAAAGGGAAATTAAGCAAGAAAATCTGCCTCCTGTGCCGATTATTAGCGATTTTGGCAAACTTACCCCCAAAATAGCCGAAACTATCACTTTTGACTGCAATATTGACCATGCGGTGGTGGGATTGATGGATCCGGCCCACGGTCCCTACGTTCATACTTCTTGGTGGTGGCGCAGCGGTCCGCGCAAATTTCGGGTCAAAGAAAAACAATACGAACCAGTTCCCCTCGGTTTTCGTCTTGCCCCCTATGATATGCCCGTAAGTGCGAAACCTTATAAAATTCTGGGTAATAAGGTATCGATTGAAATTGTTTTTGAATTGCCCTCGGTGCGTACAGAAATACTACGAGGTGATCGCTATTTGGCCTGTGCTTTTACGGCAATTACTCCCATCGATGAAAATCACTGCGAAGTCCATCAAAGTTTATACTATACGATTCCTTGGTTGGCATTTTTAACCCCTCTTTTGCGTTATTTAACCCGACAATTTCTTAAACAGGATCGCGATGTGGTGATTAAACAACAGGAAGGACTTAGTTATCATCCAGCTTTGATGTTAATTGATGATGCCGATACCCAGGCCAAATGGTATTATCGCCTCAAGCAAGAATACGAAAAATCTCAAGCAGAAAAACGGGATTTTGTCAACCCCATTAAAGCACAAATTTTACGGTGGCGTAGTTAGAATTTGAGCATTTTATTACTGGACTTGCCCTTTGACACAAGGTCATAACCTGTGCTGTAGGAGGGATTAAGAGAATTTCTGATGCCCCGTTACTGGGTACAAATCAGGGAAACCTCTAATAAATCTAAGGCTTTCTCTAAGTCTAATAATTGTCCTAAACTATGGCTACAAGTCTCGCCATTAAATCCTCTTGCTGTGGCTAATTTTGATAATATCATCGGGTAATTTTGAGAGGTTGCCAAGGGTTCTTTTTTTTGACTTGATCTACTTTTTAGCAAATATGATCCATCCCTGTCTATTAAGAAATATTACAATAAACATGGGTACGTTAAGAAAAGTTAACGGGTTTATCCATTGCTGGATAAGGGTTTTTGGCTATTGTAGTAACGAAAAAATTAACGGATTGACCGCAGGGATTGCCTATCAGCAATTCACAAACCGGGGGATTTTAATCGCTTTGGTTGTCGCTATTTTAGGAGGTGCGGCTAAACTTTTTGGTTTTTTTGCCTCCCATTAATCTTTTGATAAAATTCCTTGTAAAAAAGCGGTAGTTTTTAAATCAATCCCTGTAATTGCCGTGCCAACAACTACCGAATATGCACCAACTTCGAGGGCTTTTTTTGCTTCTGTTGGAGTCGATATTCCTCCTTCACAGATAACAGGAACTGATAACTTATTAACTAATTCTTCTAGGAAAGAAAAACTCGGCGGTGGCAGATTTTTAGTTGCTTCTGTGTAACCGTAAAGAGTTGTACCGACAATATCAGCACCGGCTGCCACGGCATAAATAGCACTTTCGATCGAGTCTATATCTGCCATGACTAATTTACCAGTTTCCTGATGAATACGATCGATAATTGTGGCTAAATTTTCATCATTAGGACGCTTTCTTGGGGTAGCATCCAAGGCAATTATATCTGCACCCGCATCGGCAATAGCGAGAGCATCTTGATATTTGGGAGTAATATATACCGAACAATCGCGATAATTGCGTTTCCAGAGCCCAATTATCGGTATATCCGGCAATTGTTGACGGGTGGCTTTCAGATGAGTGGGACTATCAATTCTGACCCCACAAGCACCCCTATCCACGCAAGCATGAGCCATGGCGGCAATAATTACAGGATCGTGCAGAGATGACTCCACTGGCGCTTGACAGGAGACGATTAAACCCGATTTTAAGGTTTCTATTCGCATAAATTGGGGTGTGGGGATTTCAGTTATCAGTGAGCAGTAATCAGTGAAAAGAGAGCCAAACTTGTCAATAGACATCTCCAAGAATTATAACCCAATCAAAGCTTACTTTTCTCTTGTGTACTAACAAATAGTTCGCTAATTGAGACATAGATCTTTCGTTGCTATATTGAAAAAATATGAAGTAATTAAAACCATTTCTATTCGGACAAATCTCTTAAGCAGAAAAACTTTTAGCCTTGGGATAATATTAGGTCTATGTCTACTGAGCATCGTTTACTTAAAACTCAAATCTGATAGCTGATAACTGATTTTGGACTGAGATTACTTATAAGCAGCGATACACTGTTCAACTAAAGCGGTTACTGCGTCCACATCTTTCCAACCGAGAATTTCTGTGACTTTTTTCTCTAGATTCTTATAGGTTTTGAAAAACTCGGCGATTTCCTGCAAGCGATGGGGAGAGACATCTTTGAGGGATTTTACCTCAGCATAACGAGGATCTTTAGCGGGAACACAGAGAATTTTTTCATCGCGATCACCACCATCGATCATTTCTAACATACCAATAGGGCGCGCCGTAATCACACAGCCGGGGAAAGTAGGCTGATCCATGATCACCATACCATCTAAAGGATCGCCGTCATCGGCGAGGGTATTGGGAACAAAACCATAATCACAGGGATATTGTACCGAAGAATAGAGAACGCGATCGAGAGCAAAGGCGTTTAAATCCTTATCAAACTCGTATTTATTCTTACTACCGGCGGTAATTTCCACTAAAACGTTAATTAAACCGGGTTTCGGTTGGGCAGGAATGCGCGATAAATCCACAAGCTTTCTCCAAATACAAGACATTGACACTCTCGCCGTCAAGCTACGCTGTGACGGGAGATTCTTGCTTCTACTCCTCTTAACTAGACACAATCGGAAGACTATGCCCCCGTCAGACCGAATCCACAAGCGTTTTAGTTTAACGTCTACCGACTGTCCGGCGGCGGACGGCTCTGAATTTTATTTGTGGGCTGTTTTGACCTTAGCCGTTAAGCTTCTATGCTGCTTGACCCGTCACCATTACATTTTCAAGGGCGATATTTGTTCCGAGGTACAAAGGAGCGAGAGGTTTCCGTGATACTTTACGCGCTTTACCGCTTTCTGTATTCTAGCGAAATCCCTCGAAAGTGGAAACGCTACCGCGTTAGTTTCACTTTGGTCGCGATTGATCTCCCGTTAAGCAAGGGCGGCTCTAACGGGAGATGAATCGCGACCTTGAGATAGCGCCTTTAGAGTCACCTAAAAGCGCAAGCAAAATTAAAACACACTTTAATTAACTCCGATCCAAATTTTACTCATAAGGGGGATCGGGACGAAGAAAAAATTTTTTACCTTGGCAATCGTCTATCTCAATTCTGTCACCTCATTTGCCTCGTTAGGGAGTAGGATGTTTTACCGGTAAGGGGTTCTTCGGTATAGTTAGGCGTGGAGTTATATCCAATCGCTAACAAGGGTAACGTTAGGGTCAGAATTGCGATCATGGTTCCGAGTAAATTGGCCCACCTATGACTAGGAGGTTCGGAAGTCTTCCCTGACGGGTTGCTTGATTCCATAAAGGGGTCGTGTTGAACTCGACAAGTAAAGAATACGAGAGATATATAGAGCATTAAGCTATCGGCCTTGAGCTTTTAGCAAATTACTGCTATTTTTTGCCTTTGGGCTTGGTTAACGTCTCGTTAGAAAGCGAAACATTAACAGCAATATTCCCCCTACTAATTATATTTTACCCATTTTTTTCCAGGAGTTCCCTCTGATACTTTTCTTGACGATCTCTCCAGATCATCGAAAATTTTGGGTGGGAAACCCCGCCGTTCTAGGTTGGCTTTACGTTAGAATTAAAAAGACCGTCTCGAAAACCAAGTGGGCGGACAGCACCTTGAAAACTCGGCTTAGGGGGTTCCGTTCAGAAAAGCTTGTC
>NZ_JADBRW010000049.1:0-13585 GCF_020247025.1 Microcystis sp. M109S1 | reverse complement strand
GGGGTTGACGCTTCACCGAAAAACGCTTAATTGCTTAAGTCTGACACTTTCTCCACGTCCATTTTGAGTGTCCGAATGCCCTCCGGCCACTTTGAACAAGTCGAAAAAATCTCATGTTCCACCTTATTTCCTAGAAAGTTTTACTCGTTCAAGGCCGACTTTGAAGTCTTTTCTGAACGAAACCCCCTACTATCTGTGGTCAAGGTTCAGTTTTTAGCTTGGTTATCGCTTTTTCCATTGTAGCTTAAAGCCGTCCTCAAAGGACGGGGTTTTAACCCAAATTTTCGATAAGATATCCCTGTTGTTTTCAGGGATGAGAAGATGTGGACCTCCAAACCCCCTCGTACTCCCAGTCAAACCAAAATTTAAGTTATACTTCATCTATTTTAGCTTTTAATAGCAGGCTATGGAAAAATCCTAAAATCTGAAAGAATAACCGATTTTTAACTTTAATTGACTTTGATCATGGCCATTAGTAGCAATATCCCCCTCGATACCCCAATCGATCCCACCTTGGCGATGAATTTGCTGACGAATTCCCATACCAGTGCGAATTAAAACCCCACCATTACTATTATCGCTGGTAATTACGCCCAATTCTGCTAAAAAAGTTTGATCGAAGCGTTTCGGATAACCAATCGGTCGCGAGTAACCGAGAATTGCTGCCGGTAAAAAAGATCGATCGCCGTTATCGGGGTCAGTTTTTATGTTTAAATCGAGATTAAGATGCAAGCGATGGAATTGACCAACAGTTTTACTGGCAATTCCCCGCAGACGAAAATCTAATCCCCTAGCATTATTTCCCGTCGGTAATCCTAAATCGGTACGAATGGCAAAAGCGGGAACATTATCGTATTCACGATTGAAATTATAGAAAAAACCTACAGATAAATTTCCCACATCAAAATCCGTATCATCACTATTAACTCGACCTCCCACCTGCGGATCGATGCCGATAATAATATGACCATTGCGAATAATACCGTTGAGGTATTCAATATCAAACTCACCCCCAAGATTACTATTTTCAGGAAAGACTAGACTTCCTCCAAATTCTATCGATTGTTCCCCAAAACCAATACTTTCAGCATCATCAAAAGAAAGGGGACGACCAGAATCAAGATTATTATGATCGTTGGCAAAAACTGGATAAGTTAAACTGGTAACTAAACCCAGAGCAATTAATAAAAATCTTCTCATTTTTTCATTTCCTCTTGGTCATTGCTGTCGCCAGGTTTTTTATCCGTATTAGGAGGGTTTTCTGGAGAGTAATTTTCGTGGTTATGGTGTTGGTGATCTCCCTCCTCATGTCCCTGAGAATTATCAGGTTTTTTCTCAGAATTATGAGAATTTTCGTGATTATGATCTTCGTGAGAAATATCTGCTGGCATTAATCCCATCCCCGGAATTCCTGACTCAAAACGATGATCGTGTAGTCCTTCACCACCATAATTTTTTCCTGCTTCCATTCCTTGGTGATTAGCAGCCATTACTAACCAAATAGCGCGGGTAATTTGTTCGTCTTTTTGTTGGGTAGTTAGCCAATCTGATGCCAGAATATCATTAACCATATCGTGCAACATATGCAGGTTATCGAAGGTGTTAGATATTTCGGGAAAACGTCGGGCAAACTTGGGACTAAGTTCGGCAAACATCGGCATAAAAGCTCGATCAGTGCGATACAATTCCTGACTATGGTATTGTTTTCCTACCTGTTTATAAGCTTGTTTTTGTTCTTCTAGCGTCTTCTCATAGAGCAAGTCATACATTGTTCCTTGTAACCAATGGTAGCCCCAAAATAAGCCATTAACTTTCGGATATTTCTGGCGAAAAGCTTTAGAATAAGGCTGGGAATCCAGATAACCCATATTCATCGGTAATCCGCTAATAGCATAGGGAACTTTTGTCAAGTAAAATTGATATAATTTTTCAATTTCTGCTTCTTTTTCCTTGTTAGTTAATTTGCTACTGGCTAAAACATCAACGGTTTGAGCATGGAAAATATGCGCCCACTCGAAAACCTGTTCTAAAACACCGTATTTTCTGCCAAAAGTTGGGGAAATATTACCCTCGTCGGGCATAAATTTAGGCGGATTTTTTAAAACCAAATTAATTTTTTGGTATGTCTTAGTTTCTAAATCTTTCGCTTTTCCCGTTACGATATCTTCGTAAGCAAAGGCATGACCAACAGCGATCGCATTCAAGTCTAAAGCTAAATCTCTGACATTATAAATTGCATTGTTATAAACCCCTCTTTGGGGATAAATATGATTACGTTGCTTGTTATACATCCAAGCTGGTATATTGTCAGGAATTGCTTGTAAAGTCTGAGTTTGAGGTGAATCAAGATGTAAATGTTGAGCAATTACAGGAGTAGAAATCAGTGCTACAGTTACCAATAGAATCAACTTTTTCATGATAGTTAAACCTTGAGATTAGGGCAAATAAATTGATCGTCTTTTACAGGTGTATCCGTCCATACTTGCAGGGTTTCGGTTAATTGTTGACGCAATAAAAGCAATTGTTCCACTTGTTGATCGATCTCAGCAATATGTTTAATTAATTTTTCCTGAATATCTCCACAGGGTAACTCACCATGGTCATGAATTACTAAACATTCGCGGCTCTCTTGCAGACTTAAACCCAAAGATTGCAATCTTTTGACAAACAGCAAGCGATGGACAGTATCGGGAGTAAATAGGCGAAATTGTCCCTCTGTCCTCTCAGGGGACTGAATTAGTCCTAATTCCTCGTAATAACGAATCGTTTTAATCGAAACACCACTTTCTCGGGAAAGTTGACCGATTTTGAGCATTATTTTTGCTCCTTAATCCTATCGTTTCCCCATGATAAAATCTCCCCCTGACTGGAGAATCAAGGGGGGAAAAGAAATATTTTTTTAACTGACTTTACACTCAACCCCAAAACCGACCAAGAGAACTTTTTCCAAGGGTTCCCCCTCCTTGGGACGTTGATAGTTAATAATTTTGCGAATTCGCAGGTCTGGATTGATTAAAGTAATTGAATCCACGGAAACACTGCGAGTATAATTGGTGGTCATTAATAACTCTCTGGTGGTGGAATCAAAGCGAAAAGCGGAGATAATTGGTCTTGCTTCTTCGTAGGCGCGATCACGAAGATAATCCCCTTCTAAATAACCGTTATTTTCTGCTTTAACCACAAATAAAAGATTAAGATTTTGTTGCACTTCTTCTCCTTTTTCCGAGATGGTATAGAAACCTAAATTAAACCCGGGTATAGTTTCTAAATCGGCAATATCGGGATAGTTATTATCTGTCAGAACTTTCTGTTTAATCTCCCTAGTGAGGGGTTGAATGAGGAATTCAGTACGGGAACGTTCCACTTCTTGATCAGCTAGATAATGATAGGTTCTTTCCGTTTGCCAACTACCGACACAATAGGCAAAAAATTGCTGAAAAACTTCGGTATTCATAGACTTAATTCTCCTCTTGTCAGTATTTTAATTTTGAGTTATTTTATCAGTAACTTGTTCCCTATTTTCAAAACCATAACAATCTCGAACAAGATAAAGTGGCCGGCCCTTTACTTCTTCATAAACCCTGCCAATATATTCGCCAATAATACCAAGAGTCAGTAATTGAATTCCTCCTAAAAATAGGACAGCAACCATCAGAGAAGCGTATCCGGGTACGTCGATTCCTAAAATAATAGTTCTGAGCATTAAAAAACTAGCATAAACAAGACTAACAAGTGCAATGATAAATCCTACATAGGTCCAGACTTTCAGAGGCAAAAAACTAAAAGAGGTAATACCATCGATGGCAAAATTCCATAATTTCCAGTAATTCCATTTAGTTTGTCCTTGATACCGTGGTTCTCGATCGAATAAAATTGATGTCTGTTTATATCCCACCCAAGCAAATATTCCTTTCATAAATCTTTGACGTTCGGGCATTTTTTTAATTGATTCTACCACTCGGCGATCGATTAAGCGAAAATCTCCCGTATTAGGGGGAATAGGAACCCGACTTAATTTATTAATGACTTGATAGAAACCCCCAGCGGTGAAACGTTTCAAGCAACTTTCGCCAATTCTAACCCGACGGGACGCATAAACCACATCATAACCCTCGTGCCATTTTTCGATCATTTCGGCAATTAATTCGGGGGGATCTTGTAAATCAGCATCAATAGGAATTACTGCCATCCCTTGACTGTAATCAATTCCTGCTGACATGGCAATATCTTTACCAAAATTACGGGATAAATTAACCACTTTAATTTGTGGATAACGTTGATGATATTCCACGAGATTTTTGAGAGTATTATCACGACTACCATCATTGACGCAAATGACCTCATAACTGGTATTTAGTGCCTCTAAAACTGCTAAAAGTCGGCTAAAGAGAACATCGATATTTTCCTCTTCGTTATAGAGAGGAACAACAACAGATATTTTCACTGTTATTTGATTTGATAGCATATTAATTTACAAAAAATTAGAGAAATTGTCTAACAAATATCAGCAGTCAAAACTTGTTCGTACTTAGCGGCTGCTTGCTGCCAAGTATAATTATCTTCGATTAACTTGCGAGCGTTTCTAGATAATTTTTCTCGCAACTCTGCCGATTCAAAAAGACTACTAATCGCCGTACAATATTCCTCAATACTATTAGCCCTTAAGGCTGCTAAAGGAACATTATTTCCTTCCACTGTTAACCCTTCTAAACCTCGATCGCTGGCCACCACAGGCACCCCTGCGGCCATAGATTCTAGGGTTTTAAACTTCATTCCAAAACCCGTTCTTAGGGGAATAACTGCCACAGTTGCCTGATGAAGATAGGTGGTCATTGATGGTACTCGTCCCGTCACAATCACTCCTTTTAACTTAGTTAATTCTTGCACTTCTAGGGATGGATTAGCACCGACTAGAGTTAAAGTAGTATCGGGGTAAGTAATTTGAATACGAGGTAAAATTTCCCTAGCTAAAAAACAGGCCGCATCGATATTAACCCAATAATCTAACCCACCGATAAAAACTAAATTATGTCCAGCAGGAGCCTCGGTACGATAGGGAAATAAATCTAAATCGACTGCATTAGGAATTAAATAAATCTCTTTCTTGGGAGCGAATTCTCGCATTTGTTTTTGATCATCATCGGTGGTGACGACAATTTTTGAGAATTTCTGCACAGTTTTTTGTTCGTAGCGACGCAGGAGAGGAAGGTAGAGACGATCCCGTAATTTTTGACTAGAAACCCCAATTTCTAATTGACTTTTGCCGGTTTGATAGAGGGAACTATGCACATCAATTACTGTCCTAATTTGCCGTTGCCATTCGGAACGAATATAAATTTCATTAACGCTATGTTCACTGGTAATGACTGAGAATTTTTGACTCTTAACTGCCCTATCTATCCAGTTCTGCATCTCTTGAGAATAGCCAAAAAGTACATTGGGAGGGGTTCCCGTTTTCAGGAATTGAGCTAATCTTTGCAGTTTAGCAATTATTCCAGTTTTGGCATCTTGAGGACGGGGAAAAACTACCAATTCACTAACAAAGTTACCTAACTTTTCTACCTCCTCATCGCTGACATCAGCAGTACACTGAACCATGAGAGTAATATCATGATTTTTGCTGAGATACTTGAGTAAATTAAAAGTTCTGCCCTGAGTTCCTCCTTTGCTGGGTGGATAGGGAAAGGTGGAACTAATCATTAAGATATTCATGGCTATTTCTCTAAACGATTTTCTACCATCATGCGGACAATATCAGTCATTTTGTATTGTGCTTGCCAACCTAATTTTTCCTTAGCTTTGTTGGGATTGCCGCGACTAATGGCTAAATCTGTTGGTCTTAATAAACTTCGATCGGAAATTACATGATCTTGCCAATTTAAGCCAACAGTAGCAAAAGCTGTGGCCACAAAATCCTCCAGTTTTGAACTTTCTCCCGTGGCAATGACGTAATCATCGGGGTGCTCCTGTTGCAGCATTAAATACATCGCTTCAACGTACTCCGCTGCCCAACCCCAATCCCTTTGAATATCCATATTTCCTAAGTGTAAAGTCTCGGGACTTCCTTGGGCAATTCTAGCCACGGCAGCAATAATTTTTTGGGTAACAAAGCGCTCGGGACGCAGGGGAGATTCATGATTGAAAAGTATGCCTGAACAGGCAAAAATTCCGTAGGCTTCTCGATAATTAGCCACTTCCCAAAAAGCCGCCGATTTGGCCACAGCGTAGGGACTGCGAGGACGAAAAGGGGTATTTTCGTCGGCAGAATTATCGCCGATATCCCCGAAACATTCACTCGATCCTGCATTATATAATTTAATTTTTGCTCTGGTAAATCGAATTGCTTCTAAGAGATTTAAGGTTCCCGTGGCAATACTTTCTAAGGTTTCCACTGGCTGCTCGAAGGATAAACCCACAGAACTTTGTCCAGCCAAATTATAGACCTCATCGGGCTGAATTTTAATTAAGACTTGTAGGACACTGCGAAAGTCGTTCAGTGCCATTGATTCTAGTTTTACCTGTTCCTTGATTCCCAAACGTTTCAGGTTACTAAAAGAGGACATTTGGGCATCCCGGGAGGTGCCACAAACTGTATAGCCGGCTTTTAACAGTAATTCGGCTAGGTAGGCTCCATCCTGCCCCGATATACCACAAATTAACGCTTTTTTACTCATTTATTTACAATAATTTACTTTTGAGGGTTTAACATCGCCTTGGCGGCCTCGCTTAAATAACCGATTTGTCCGTAGGCATAGAGAAGATTATCAAAGCTTTTAGCGGGATCATTGATAAATTTGACATATTTAACCAATCCTCTCACCAAACGCTCACCTCCTCGCCTAAATTGAGCCAATCCCCTCCTTCCTGCCACTTCTTCCCGGTAGTGTTCGCTGATGCCTTGCCACCAACTACGACGCATAAACCATTGACGATTGATTCTTTCCGGGGCCACATTGTGTTCCACCAATGCGGTGGGAAAATAGCCCACTTGCCATCCCTGGGCGAGTGCCAGTTCTGTAGTGTATAATTCCTCGTTAGAGAGAAGTTTTTTACCAATTCTTCCCAAATTAGGGTCAAAACCGCCAATTTTATCCAAGAAATCCCGCCGAATTGAGTAATTAACCCCTCGCGGAGTTAAATTCGCCTGGCTAATATATACCACATTGTCGCCCAAATCGAAAGCCCCTAAACCCCCTGCTAACTCATCGGATAACCAATTGGGTTGACTGTAGCCTTGCGGCCAAATAAGAGTGACTTTTCCCCCCGCTACTGCCAGTTTTTCGTTATTTTCGTAGGCATTTAACAGAATTTGCAACCATTGAGGACTAGCGATCGCATCGTCATCCAAATAGGCTAAAATCGGCGCTCTAGTTTCCTTCGCCCCGCGATTTCTGGCGGTAGATAGCCCTAAAATAGGTTCGTAAACGTATTTTAGCCGCCCATCTCCCAGACGCGACTGGGCCACTTGACGGGTTTTATCGGTGGATGCGTTATCAACCACTAAAATCTCACAATCTGGACAGGTTTGCGCTAAAAGACTATCGATCGCTCCTGCTAGGTAGTGATCGCGGTTGTGGGTACAGATAATCCCTGCTATTTTAGGAGCCATGGCTATCAAGGTAACTCATTTAATAATCTAAAACTTAACATTCCTTTGGAAAAATGTAAAAATACTTTTAAAGCCGTCAGCCGTCAGCCGTCAGCTTTTTAGCCATCAGCCTTCAGCCGTTAGCTTTTCTCTCTCGATATCCCGATATCCCTGTTCACTAATAACGAATAACTGATAACTGATAACTGATAACTGATTACTGATTACTGATTACTGATTACTGATTACTGAAAATATTATGCCGAAAGTAACTGTTTGTATTCCCACCTATAACCGCGCCGATTATCTCAGCTATTCGATTAATAGTGTCTTGCGGCAGACTTATGAAGATTTTGAGTTAATTGTTTGTGATGATGGTTCTTCTGATCATACCCCAGAAGTGGTGGCAGCATTTCGGGATTCGAGAATAATTTATCTGCGTCATCCCCAAAATCTTGGTAGAAGTTTAAATATGCGATCGGGTTTTACGGCTGCTCGGGGAGAATATTTTATTAAATTCGATGATGATGATGGACTAACTCCTGAATTTTTAGCGAAAACTGTCCCTATTTTAGATCAAGAAAAAAACGTTGATTTTGTCTGTACCGATCACTGGATTATTGATAAATTTGGACAAAAAGTTGCCTCAGCAACCCAGGAAAATTCAGCAAAATGGGGCAAAGACAGATTACAAAAAGGGATTATTACTGATTTAGAGAGACAAACTTTTTCCTATCAAAGTTTACAGGTGGGTTCGACTCTTTTTCGTTATCAATCTTTAGCCGATGTGGATTATATGCGCTCTCAAGCGGATGGTTGTGAAGATTTTGATTTATTAGTGCGTTTAGCTTTAGCGGGAAAACAAGCTTATTTTCTGCCAGAATTATTAATGGAATATCGTTTCCATGGCGGTCAAACTAGCTTAAAACAAGCGGTTCACTTTTTGCAAGCAAAACTGTTTTGTACAGAAAGTTATCACTTTAATGATGTAAAATTAGAAGAAGAAAGAGTAAAAAAAGCGGCTTTTTTACAGGAATCTTTGGGAATAAAATTAATTGAAAAGGGAGAAACCGAAGCTGGGCGAGTTTTAATAGAAAAAGCCTCGCAATTGTTAGGAAAATCCCGACGAGCTAGACTGGGTTTACTGCTTTCCTATTTACCTCTAAATTTGAGACAACTGGCTTTTCAAGGTTTCCGTCAACTACGCTCCAAAGATTACGCCGAACAGGTAAGAGCCGTCTAAACTATAATTTATAGCAGTTATCTTAATGGTCGGGTAGGAAGTTTTCGTTTTGGGGAGTGGGTCGTCGATACCAAATTAGGTTACACTTCATCTTTGTGACCAACGCTGCCAGTTTTTAAATTTAACTATCTATGGATACTATTCACGTTACAGGAATTCGTGCCTACGGTTATACAGGATATCTGGCCGAAGAACAGGTTTTAGGTCAATGGTTTGAGGTGGATTTATCCCTAGAACTTGATATCAGCATTGCTGGCAAAAGTGACGCAATTGAAGATACCCTAGATTATCGACAGGCGATCGAAATTGTCAAACACCAGATTGAAACCGGCAAATTTGCCCTAGTGGAAAAATTGGCCACGGTTATCGCTGAGGATATCCTACAACTCGATCGAGTGCGACAGGTAAGAGTACAATTATCGAAACCCGCCGCCCCAATTCCCCATTTCACCGGTAAAATCACCATCGATATTACTAGATATCGTTGAGTTTACGGGTATTATCGACTAAACTTGCAGCAAAAGCGTCAAAACGTTGGGAAAGCTTCTCGTCAAGGATTTCTCCTTCTTCGTTGAAGACTTTCCACGCTTGTCCTAAGCCAATTTGTTCCGGAATTACCCAAGCGTGAACCCAACGGAGAATGATTCTTAAATCATTTAGGGCGTTACTATTGGATTGGCCGCCTAAAACACTGATTAATCCAGCAACCTTTCCCGATAACTCCTCAAAGCTCATTAAATCTAGGGCATTCTTCATCACACCACTGACACTGCCATGATACTCCGGTGTCGCCAAAATTAATCCCGCTGCCGATTTAACCGTTTGCTGCATTTTGGCCACATCGGGATAGTCAGAATAGTCATCTCCCCCGTTACAGAAGGGTAAAGAGAGTTTTCTCAGGTCAATTATCTCCGTTTCTACTCCTAACCCCTGTACTCGACTGATAGCAACTTCTAACGCCATCGCACTATAGGATCCGGGGCGTAAACTGCCATTAATACCAACGATTTTGATCATAGAACTTATACAAACTCATAACGACTACATATAAGCTAACAAAAAAAGAGACAATTGGGGAAGCTTAGTTAAAAAAATATGTGGATGGGGCGGAGGGGGCGATCGATCTAAGTTTTAATGAGAGTAGAAAGAAAGATTTATTCCATTTCCCCTCATTGCCATGCCAGAATTTCTCGATTTTCTCAAACATAAATACGCCTATGTGGCTATTGGTGAATTCAAACCGGGGTGTTTTTCCGAAGCCCAAAAACTCTACGAAAAGGCCGTTTCCACCTATTCTACGGGATTCCAAGGGGCTTTTCTGCTGCAAAAACCCGGAACCGACGAAGGAATTGCCGTGATCATCTGGGATAAAATCGATGATATGGAGGCCAATAAAAGCGAAACCCACGAATTATTGCTGAAATCCATGGCTCCTCTGTTTGCGAAACCGCCTGTCACCGATTTTTATGAAGTATGTAGCGAGATAGAAGGTTCCCCCATTTAGGGATAATGTTTCTTTTCGGTGGCGATTAATTTGGCGGCTAAAACCCCGCCTAGGAAACCAAATAAATGTCCTTGCCAAGAAATCCCCGGACGGGAAGAAGGTAAAACGCCCCAAATTGTGCCACCGTAGAGTAAAAAGACTAGAATTGACAAGAGTATAGAAGGAATATTTCTTTGGAAATAGCCCCGCAGTAATAAAAAACCTAAATAGCCAAAAATCAAGATACTTGCCCCGATATGGATGGATCCGGGAGCAGCAAATAACCAGACTCCTAACCCCCCCACCAGCATAGTCAACCCAGTCACAACAAAAAAGTCACTGGTTTCCTGTAACATCACCAACCAACCGAGAATCAGGAAAGGAACCGTATTAGCGATAAGATGGGAAAAGTCACCGTGTAGGAAAGGTGCGAAAAGAATACCCCGCAATCCGATGACTTGATGCGGAATAATCCCGAAAATGTCTAAACTGCCCCGAAAAACAAATTGATCTAAAATCTCTAACAGCCAAAAAATCGCCACAAAGGTAGCGAGGATTATTGCTTGGGTTTTTATTTCTTGCCGAGATCCTTGACTCATAAGATTGATGGATGAGCTATTTTTTCCCATTATAGCCCCCCACATCAGTTATCAGTTATCAGTTATCAGTTATCAGTTATCAGTTAAGTAGTCGGACATAAGTTTTCGCTGCTGTATAAAGTTTTGTAAATAGGGTAGAAGGCTGTGTGCAGCAGCGAAAACCGCCTATTTTACATTCCTTAACATAGTGTTGTTTATTTATGTCCGACTACTTATCAGTGATTCAGTTATCAGGTGTGAGTTTTCAGTTTACTGTTTACTGTTTACTGTTTACTGCGGGACAAAGAGGGGCTAATTGACAGGAAAAACAAGCGGGATTTCTTGCTTTACAAACTGCCCGGCCGTGGTAAATAATACTAATAGAAAAAGTTTCCCAATCCGGTTGAGGTAGTAAAGCCATTAAATCCCGTTCAATTTTCACTGGATCGTTATTAGTAGTTAAACCCAAACGATTACTTAAGCGCTTAACGTGGGTATCTACTGTCACCCCCTCAATAATCCCGTAAGCGTGAGCGAGTACCACATTAGCCGTTTTTCTAGCTACCCCGGGTAAAGTTAATAATTCCTCCATTGTCTTGGGTACTTCCCCCTGAAAATCCTTGAGGATTTTTTGACAAGCACCCTGAATATTTTTAGCTTTATTGCGATAGAATCCCGTGGAACGAATGAGAGTTTCTAACTCCTCTCGCTCGGCAAAAGCTAAGGATTTAGCATCGGGAAAACGAGCGAATAAAGCAGGAGTCACCTTATTTACCCGCTCATCAGTGCATTGTGCCGAGAGAATCACTGCCACCAATAACTGCACGGGAGTTTGATAATTTAAGCTACAGGTTGCCTCTGGATATAATCGCTTTAAGTTGCTTAAAATTTCTAGGGCGCGCAGTTGAGGTTCAGTTTTTTTTCGAGAGTCCATCACTGGAATAAATCCTGAAAAACTGCTAGGTTAGCCGTGTCGCGCACGATTAAGAAAACTCCTAATCCTAAGAGTAAAACTAGACCTGTTTGCATGATGTTATCTTGCAGTTTAGTCGGGAGAGGTTTACCTACCAAAGCCTCGATTAATAAAAATACTAATTGACCGCCATCAAGAGCAGGTAAAGGCAGAATATTAATTACCGCTAAGTTAATACTAATTAGGGCGGCAAATTGAAAAAGATTACCCGCATCATTACGAGCGATCGCCGCTCCATATTCGACAATTTTAACCGGTCCTGCTACCTGTTGAACACTGTCTTTGAAGTTACTAACTAACTGCCCAAAACCTTGCACGGTTAATAGGATTAATCGCTGAAATTCCCCCGCACCCAAGCTAAAAGCTTGCCCAAAATTATCGGCTTTCAGGCGAGTTTCTTCACCGTTAGGAGCCAATCTAACCCCAATTTTACCCTGACCATCACTTCCCAATTCAGGAGTAACGATTAAATCGATCGTTTCTGTCGGGCGTTTGATGGTTAATTTTAGGGGTTGAGCGGGGGAAGATTGAATAATGTCACGGAAGTCAATAATGGCATTTTGAGAAGCACCAAGGGGCTGATCATTGATAGCGAGAACGATATCCCCCGCTTGTATTCCCGCTTGTTTAGCGACGGAATTTTCAGCCGTAAAAACCTCTGGAATAATTACCCCTTCTTGATAGTTAATTTGGGGAAAACCCACCGTAGCGACTTGGGTAACAAGCAAAAAATAGGCAAAAATTAAATTAGCAATTACTCCCGCACTAATGACGATAGCTCGATCGAAAACAGGACGATTGCGTAATAAATCAGGGTCGTTATTGGGAATTTGACTATCGGGATCGTCATCGGGAAAACCAACGTAACCCCCTAAAGGAATGGCGCGGAGGGCGTATTCCGTTTCTTTACCTTGATATTTAGCTAAAGCTGGACCAAAACCGATAGAAAAGCGATTAACATGGATAGATTGCCAACGAGCAGCGGCAAAATGACCCAATTCGTGAACGACAATTAATAGGGCAAGTACACCGATCGCTATTAAAACTGACATGATGATCAAATTATAATGACTTAGCTTTTGTTTATTGTAAGCGATCCTCTTGGATAGATTTCAAAAAATCTTGAGTTATCGCTAATTTTTCGATCATTTATGATAGAAGTGATCTTAACTGCCTAATCTGACCTAACGGAGAGCGATCGATGCCTTTGAGTGAGCGCGCCCAGCAATTAATCCCAAAAGCGAGAATCATCAGTTTCGCTAATTGGCCCTATCAGCAATCAGCGATCGCTATTTGGCAACAAGCGGATGATCAAACTCGCTATCTCAGCGATAGCGATTTAGATACTATCGTCAATTTAGAGCCTGATTTACTTGTTTATAGTCAACAAGCTCGAAAACTGCGGGATAATGCTAATATTATCGTTGATAACGCTCGTCAGACTGTCTTAAGCCAATTTCCTACCATTTTTTACCCCGGAGGCGATCTTTATCCACCTCACCGCGCCGAAGCTTGTTGGCGTGATTTCTGGAACTTTTTACCGAAATTTTGGGTTAAAGCCCCGTCCTTTTAGGACGGCTTTTTAAACTATAGCTTGTTAACTTAACTTTTATTGTGCTATGCTGATTTTGTCTAAGTACCCCCTGCGTAAAATGTTTGTCTTAGAGTTTAAAGTTAAAGCTAAAACTCAACAGTATCAAGCCATAGACGATGCTATTCG
>NZ_JADBRW010000048.1:0-19628 GCF_020247025.1 Microcystis sp. M109S1 | reverse complement strand
ATCAATATTCTTAAAAAAGGGTTGAAATATTCGGGAAATCATCTCAACGGTACTGTTGGGCAAACAGAAACCGACTCAAACGCCTTGGGAGAGTCCGGCCTCTGGATTCTTAATGGAGACATTGAGAATCTAAGCTGTCTCGTTGAACAAGGAATTTCTAACAGCGATGTGGAAAGAATCCCCCATCACAGCGTAGCTTGACGGTGGGAGTATGTCAAACCAACCATCATCTGGGCAATAATGCAAGAGCAAGAAATTAATAAGGACAAATCCAAGAGTTTTTGGGCTTCTATTCGAGAAAATCTGCAAATTATCACTATAGCTTTAATTTTAGCCCTACTGATTCGCACTTTTGTCGCTGAACCTCGTTTTATCCCCTCTGATTCTATGTTACCCACCTTAGCACAGGGCGATCGCTTAGTGGTGGAAAAACTTTCCTATGATTTCCATCCCCCTCGACGGGGGGATATCGTCGTCTTTGAACCGCCGGCACAATTACAATTACAGGGATACCAAAAGGACCAAGCTTTTATTAAAAGAGTGATTGCCACAGCAGGGGATGTGATTGCTGTCAAGGAGGGCAAAATTTACCTGAATAATCAACCCTTGTCAGAGGATTATATTCTAGAATCCCCTCAATATAATTTAATACCTTTGCTCGTGCCAGAGAATAATTTATTTGTCATGGGAGATAATCGCAATAATAGCAATGACTCCCATATCTGGGGGTTTTTACCGGAAAATAACGTGATTGGTAGGGCGGTTTTTCGCTTTTTTCCTTTTAATCGTTTGGGGATTTTAGGGGGGAATAGCTAACAGGAATTTTTAGCCCTGACGATGTTGAACAATTAAGACGGAACAGGGGGCATGATGGAGAACATAATTACTCACACTACCTAAGAATAACTCTCCTAGACCCGATCGCCCACGCCGACCGATGACAATTAAATCAATATTTTCCTCTCGCGCCACTTTACAGATAGTTTTGGCGGCATGACCGTAAATTTGCCGGTATTCTCCCTTTACACCCATTTCTCCCGCCTGATTAGCTCTTTTTTGCAACATGGCCACCCCTTTCTGCTCGAATTCTTCCCATTGTTGCCGCCAAAAATCGAGAGTGAGATCATTGCCCTGGGCGGGGTAAATATCGGCTAAATTGGGTGGAATCGGTAAAGGGCTATAATCTTCTTCAGGGGAAAGGACGTGCAGTAGTAGGAGGTTAGCTTCGTACTTACTGGCTAAGGATACAGCCTCCTTAAAGACACTCTCCCCCATCTCCGACAAATCTACTGCTATCAAGATTTTTTGATACATTTTTCAGCCTCTGCAACCATGCCTTATTTAACGGAATCCGACGCTATTAGGAATGCGATCGATCACTTTGGCCATTTTCCCATTCTTTGGTTAGATACGGAAGTAGCCGATTACGATAGCAAGACTCCCCGTTTGTCTCTGATTCAAATTCTTGCTGATTCCACGGACTTAACGGGTGAGCGGGTGACAATTTTGGATGTTCTTGATCGACCCGATCTTACTAACTATTTTATCACTAAAATCATGCTGGTTGACCGGATAGAAAAGGTTTTTCACAATGCTAGTTATGATTGTAAATTTTTGGGCGGTAAAAGCAAAGTTAAAAAAATTACCTGTACCCTAGAGTTAGCTAAAAAGGTTCCCTACTATATTGCTCCTTTACCCAATTATCAACTAAAAACCGTGGCTGAATGTCTTTGTCATTTTCCCGCTATTGATAAAAGTGAACAGGGGGGGAATTGGGGCAAAAGACCTTTAACCGCGGCCCAGCTAGAATATGCACAAAAAGACCCCGTATATACGGCCCAAATCCATCATCGTCTTTTGCAGCTTTCCCATTTAATTACTCCCGATCCCGCGGGTGAGAATCTGGAAAGATTAACTAATCGTTATTGGGAAATTTACCAGCAATGGAGGATTTTAGATACAGAGATGGAACATCTCAAGGAACGTTTAAAGTCGGCAATTATCCAGCAAAAGGCTGCGGAGATTAACGGGTTTTCGGTCAGTTACCAAAATCGCACCAGCAAAAAAGTTAAACTGGCCGAATTAGCCAAAGTTGTCTATTTATCGGGTCAGGATAGCCAAATATCTCTCTCCTTAACTAATGATCTTCTCAAAGAATTGGGGGATTTAGCCCAAGGGTTAACCATCGAGGAAACTCGCCAAAAAATCAGTCAATTGACCATCAAACAAAGTGAAGCTGACTTGACATGATTATAGCAGAATCCAGCAGATAGGAGATAGGAGTCAATACCAAATTAGGTTATACTTGATATTTATGAAAAAGGCTGTAATAGCTAGAAAAAATTGCTCGCGGGGATAATCTAAATGACTGTAAAGATCGCTTATCTGGGGCCAGTGGGAACCTATTCAGAAACAGCCGCTTTAGCCTATGCTAATAGTTTACCACCCCAGCCTCGTCAATTAATACCCTATCCTAGCATTGCCTTGTCCCTGCGAGCGGTTGTCCAAAATCAGGCCGATTTAGCAGTCGTCCCGGTGGAAAATTCCACCGAAGGAAGTGTGGTAATGACTCTTGATGCTTTATGGCAATTACCAGGGTTACAGATTCAACAAGAATTAGTTTTACCGATTTCCCATGCACTTCTATCTCCTAGACAATCGCTAACAGAAATTAAAACCGTTTATTCCCATCCCCAAGCTTTAGCCCAATGTCAAAAATGGCTAGAAAATAATTTACCTACCGTGCCAATTATTCCCACCAATTCTACCACAGAAGCGATTCAAATTCTCGATCGAGAGGCTAATTCGGCCGCTATTGCTTCTCCCCGGGCGGCAAAACTCTATAATGTACCAATACTAATACAACCAATTAATGATTATCCCGATAATTGTACCCGTTTTTGGGTAATGGCTTTAACTTCCCATCGCCAAGGTGAGCGGATGTCCCTCGCTTTTCAGGTTTTAGATCAACCCGGCGCTTTAGTCAAACCTTTAGAAGTTTTTGCCAAACGTCAGCTTAATTTATCTCGGATCGAATCGCGACCAACTAAAATATCTTTAGGGGAATACATATTTTTTATTGATCTAGAAATTAATCCAGATCAACAGCATTTAATCGCGGCAACTTTAGAAGAATTAACCAATTATACCGATGCGATCGAGGTTTTTGGTGCTTATCAGGTGGTTAATTTGCCTGTAGAAAGTTTAGAGGAATTATAAACTAAATTCCTCATAAATTACAGAAATTAAATAGAGATATTTTAGCTTTTAAGACAAGGGAAGAATCGGCAAAGATGAGTTTTCCTCTGGGGTAGAATCAAGCTTTCTTTCCCCCACTAGAGGAAGAATAATTTCCACAGTTGTTCCTAAACCTTGACCTTGACTAGAGATAGTAATATCTCCCTCCATCATTTTCATCAAATTCTTAGAAATAGCTAATCCCAAACCCGTACCGCTAAATTTTCTGGTTGTGGAACCATCAATCATCACAAAAGGACGGAATAATTTTGATTGTTGCTGGGGGTCTATACCGATTCCTGTATCGATTATAGTAATAATAGCCTGTGGATGTTCTAGGTGAGTTATCAAAGAAATTGTGCCTGTATCAGTAAATTTAATTGAGTTAGAAATAACATTCAAAATTACCTGTTTTAATTTGGTGGTATCAGCATAGACTATAGGAATTTCTGGACAGAAAAGTAAATTTAATTTTAAGCACTTACGTTGCAGCGATGCTGTTTGTAAATTAATAACTTCATTGATAATTTGGTGTAAATCTACTGGTTCAGGATTAACAGAAAGTTTGCCCGCTTCTATTTTAGCAATACTGAGAATATCATCAATAATTTCCAAAAGATGTACAGCTGCATTATCCGCTTGTTGCAGATATTCTTTTTCCTCCTGCTCACTATTACAAAATCCATCCATAACGCAACGAATTGAGCCAATAATACCATTGAGAGGGGTGCGTAATTCGTGGGAAGTATTCGCCAAAAATTGGTTTTTTAATTGATTAGCATTTTCCGCTTCTTGCCAACTCTTAACTATTTCCTCTCCCCAAAGGCGTAAACGTTCGAGCATTTCCTCTAAGGCCGAGGCTAACTGATTAATTTCTCGAATATTAAAGTTCTGTGCTGTAATATTTTGTGAAGGAATTTTCTGAACATTTAAGGCATAATCTCGCAGTTTTTCTAAAGGTCTAGCTAAATCCCTGGCAATCAGTACAATAGCTACTAAATAAGCTAATAATAAACCAGAAATCAGATAAAAAATTGCCTCCCAAATTTGTTGTAGAGGAGCCAGAGCTTGGGAGAGGGGACTAATGGCTAAAACTATCCATTTTGGGGATGATTCTCCCGTAACTGGACTGGGGAGGGAACTATAACCTGCGACTAATTCTTTGCCATATTTCTCGAAAGAAAATAAATGGAGAAATCTCTGTTGACCTCTAACAGCATTAATGATGATTAGATTGAGGCGTTCAGCATCAGCTTCTTGACTGATATGGCTACCAATGCGATCAAAATAGGGATGAGCGAGAATAATGCCATTTTCAGAAATAACCACGGGATAACCCGATAAAGAACCGGGTAAAACCTTCTCACGGTAAAGTAGAGAAGTTTGCAGAATCAGACTAGATTGTAATTGTCCTTGATTATCGTAGATGGGAACGGCAAAAACTAATTCTAATTGACGATTATTATTGGGAGATTTTGTTAAAAGTTGTCGAGGGAAACTTCTCACTAAAACATTCTCGATATTCCCAGCAGAGCTAGTCCGTTTTTCTGTCCATCTTTCCAGGGGCAAAACTTTGATAATTTCTGGTTCACAGGCTCGATTTAATAAAGGTTTCTTGGTCTTAATATCAATTAATTCCACACAGTTAATCTGATTAGGAAGCCGTGCCGTGAATTGTTGTAAAAAAGCTTCTTTTTCGGCTAAGGTTCCCTGTTTTAAAACCAGACTTTCCCCCGCAGTGATAAGATTAGCCTGCAAAAATTGAATTGATTGCTCAATATTGTCTGCTTTTCTGATGGCACTTTCGGTGAGATTTTGACGGGCCGTTTCCAAAAAAGCCGATCGCGCCTTACGATAGGTAATATAAACTCCCATTAGTAGTACAGGTACACTGACTAGGAGTAAGCGAGAGAGCAGAATACGACGAAAGGAGGATTGACCGATAGACATGGGCAGAAATCGGTTTGATTCTTGCTATCAAACTCCAGACTATACTAGCCTATTCACCAATCAGACCGGGTGATATCCCTCATCATTTGCCATGAATCGTCCTCACACCACCGTTATTTTAGCCATGAGTGCCGATGGTAAAATTGCCGACGCATACCAGTCAGCGGCCAGATTTGCTTCGGCTACCGATAAAATGCGTCTAGAACAACATTTATCGCGCATGGATGCCGCTTTATTCGGTGCTAACACCCTGCGCGCTTATCACACCAGTCTTCCTATTCGTCATCCCGATTTTCTCGCATACCGTCAACAACGGGGATTATCTCCGCAGCCGATACAGATCGTTTGTTCTCATTCAGGTCAGCTTGACCGCCGGATGAAATTTTTTCAGCAGCCTTTCCCTCGCTGGTTAATCACGGCAGCGGAAAAAGTGGCGGCATGGGAAAATCGGGGTTTATTTGAGCTTGTCTTAGTCTGCGGTGATTGGAAGGCTATTTTTAGTCAATTTACGGTTTTAGGTCTTAAAAAGCTGGCGATTCTGGGAGGAGGTGAATTAATTGCCTCTCTTTTAGCTGAAGATTTAATCGATGAAATCCATCTAACTATTTGTCCGTTGCTGTTAGGAGGCAATAAAGCGGCAACTCCCCTGGGAGGAACCGGATTTATGGCTGATTCTGCCAGAAAATTACGACTTTTGAGCGTGGAAACCTTGGAAGAAGAAATTTTTTTACATTATTCCCTTGAACGGCAGTCCCATAAATCTCAAAACTAGATTACCTTAAATAAAAAGGTTGACTTATCTTGTCCCATGGTAGAACAGCTTAAACCCCAATATTCTGTCGTTTGGATTGATAAAATGAGTGAGATTCCCCAACAAAAATGGGATGCTCTCGCTCAACCCCTAACTACTCCCTTTCTAGAGTGGGAATGGTTACATAATATCGAAACTTCCGGCAGCGCCACGGGACGCGCGGGGTGGCAACCTGCTCATCTAACAGTTTGGCGCGGTACTGAGTTAATTGCCGCCGCTCCTTTGTATATTAAAAGTCATAGTTACGGTGAATTTGTCTTTGACCATCAATGGGCCGATCTTTCCCTTCGTTTGGGGATTAGATACTATCCGAAACTGTTAGGAATGACTCCTTTTACTCCTGCGGTGGGTTATCGTTTTTTAATTGCTCCGGGGGAAAATGAACTGGAGATTACTGCTTTAATGATAGCGGCGATCGATCATTTTTGTGACCAAAATCATCTGTCGGGTTGTCATTTTCTTTTTGTCGATCCCCAATGGCGAATTTTAATGGAAAATTTTGGCTTTACTCCCTGGTTACATCATAGTTATATTTGGAATAACAAAGGTTTTCAAAGTTTTGAAGATTATCTGACAGTTTTTAATGCTAATCAACGCCGCAATATTAAACGGGAACGGAAAGCAGTGACTAATGCGGGGTTAATTATTAAAACTCTGGCTGCTGAAGAAATTCCCCATCATTTATTCCCGTTAATTTATCGGTTTTATAGCAGTACCTGTGATAAATTTTACTGGGGAAGTAAATACCTGACACAGAAATTTTTTGAACAATTATATCCGAATTATCGTCAGCGAGTGGTTTTGATTACTGCCTACCAAAATGAAAAGGATACTAAACCGGTGGGTTTATCTTTTTGTATTCGCAAAGATACTAATCTTTATGGTCGTTACTGGGGCAGTTTTCAAGAGTACGACTGTTTACATTTTGAAGCTTGTTACTATGAACCGATCGATTGGGCAATTAGTCAAGGTATTACCATGTTTGACCCCGGTGCGGGAGGACAACATAAAAAAAGACGGGGTTTTCCCGCTACTGCTAATCACAGTTTACACCGTTTTTATCATGGCAAAATGACTCAAATTCTCCGCAATTATATCCAGGAAATCAATCAAATGGAACAGGAAGAAATTGAGGCAATTAATCAAGATTTACCCTTTTCTAAGAGAGAAATTGAGTTGAACGAGTAATTTAGATAGGGTTTGTCCCTATTAGTGCAATCAACTATGAATACGAGGTTCCGGGTGCAGATTGGCTAAAATCTCACTTTCGATCGCCGCTAGGGTTTCTAAGCGTTGCTCGATCACTGTCCGTTCAAAATAATCCGCTGCTAATAGCCAATAAATACCATAATGACGCGCTTCGGAAGCCATGAGACTGCGATAAAATTTGCCTAAATCGGGATCAGGACAATATTCTCCCAATAAACCCAATCTTTCGTGGGAACGCGCCTCGATTAAAGCTGATATTAACAGAGAATCCAAAAGGCGATCGGGTTCTTGGTGACGAATCTGCGCCTTTAATTTAGCACCATAAGGGGGAGAATTCAAGGGAGCAAGGGGAATTCCCCATTTATCTAACCATTGATTTACCTGTTCAAAATGTTCTAATTCCTCTTGCGCGATCGCTGTTAATTTCCGCACGAGGGAAGCGTAGGAAGGATAACGAAACATGAGATTTAAGGCCACTCCTGCCGCTTTTCGCTCACAATGGGAATGATCGAGCAGAATAATCCCTAAATTATTAATTGCCTGTTCTATCCAATCCTCAGAGGTGGCACTGACTAATAAATTAATCTTTCCCATCGTCGCTGATTCCAATTTGCTGCATCTTTCACCCTAACCCAAAAAGTCGAACATTTGCCGAAAAAAGCAGACTTTGCCATTCTAAAAGTACAGGAATCGGGATGTTAAGATGACGGGGAGCCTCTAGGGGTAGGGAAAGTTCGATCGCTTCAGTAACGGGTAGCTGCGGTAAGATATCCTGCATCTCGTATTGACCGACGTTAGCTGCTGGTGATTTTTCGGCAAAAGCATCCTTAGCCGCTAAAATTTCGCCTTTAGCTGTCGTTATCGTCAATCTTTCTCCATGGAGAAACTCAATCCCTTCAGGAAATCCCACCAAGCGCAAACTAATTTCTAGGGTTTCCCCATCCTTAATTCGTTTGAACAACACCACCTGCCAAGTACTACCTGTATCATCGCGCAAACTATGACGGGATTGATACAACAGCTGCCCCGGCCCTTCTAGCTGTTGTCGAGTTAGAGCTAGTGCAGACAAGGAAAAATCAATCTCAAAGCTGATAAACAGCAAAAAACTCACGAGAACACAAAATAATAATAGAAATCGTTTCATAACTTTATTGACATAACAGATAAAATATGATAGCAACTTTGTCCCTTTAGCCAAGCTAATGCAATTGTATCGCCATATAGTTATACTAACATACTGTTTAAAAGGGATAGGAGAGTGGGCAGCGCCAGAGCTAGGTCAGGGAAGTTTGAGCATTTGTACTAAAATTTCCAATATGCAGTTTAAATGCAGTACAGCTGATCAAAAACTAAGGACACGGCTTCTGTGATAGCCTAGATGATCGGTGAAGCATAAACACGGCCAATCAATCAGATGGATTTTTTACTGGAAGTCGGTACAGAAGAACTACCCGCAGATTTTGTCGATAGCGCAATCGCACAATTGCAGGAAAGAGTTAGCAAGAGTTTAGAGACGGAATCTCTAGATGCGACTGCTATTCAAGTTTACGCAACCCCGCGCCGTTTGGCCGTGTTAATCACAGGATTACCGACGGATCAAGAAGCTCGCAGCGAGGAGATAAAAGGACCGCCAGTTAGTGCCGCCTACAAAAATGGCAAAATTACCCCCGCTGGTGAGGGTTTTGCTCGAAAACAGGGAGTTAGCACCGCTGCTTTCTCCATTCGCGCCACAGACAAAGGAGAATTTGTCTATATTGAAAAAACGATTCCAGGTCGTCAAACAGCCGAGATTTTAACTGAATTAATTCCCCAATGGATTACCCGTTTGGAAGGAAGACGTTTTATGCGTTGGGGAGATGGAGACTTAAGATTTCCCCGGCCAATTCGTTGGTTATTAACTTTAGTTGATGGGGAAGTTTTACCCCTAGAATTAATTAATGGCTCTACCACTTTAACCAGCGATCGATTAACTTTTGGTCATCGCATTCTACACCCGCAATCCTTAGCCATTAGTCATCCCCAAGCATATTTAACCAGTTTGCGCTCGATTTTTGTGGAAGCGGATCCGCAAGTGCGTCAACAGATAATTACCGCTCAGATTACCACCCTGGCCAAAAAACTCAAGGGAGTGGCAGAAATTCCCGCAGATTTATTAGCAGAAGTGACTAACTTAGTCGAATATCCCACGGCAATTGTCGGCAAATTTGACGATGAATTTCTGGAATTACCCTCAGAAGTAATTATTACCGTGATGGTGACACATCAGCGTTATTTCCCGGTCAAAACTCCCCAGGGTTTGTCCCCCTATTTTATTACTATTTCCAATGGCGATCCCCAGAAATCTGAGATTATCTCCGCAGGAAATGAAAGGGTTATACGCGCGCGGTTAGCGGATGCCAGATTTTTCTATACTGCCGATTGTGATGAACCCTTAGATAGTTTCCTTCCCCAACTGGAAACCGTCACTTTCCAAGAAGAATTGGGAACCATGCGCGATAAAGTCGATCGGATTATGGAAATTGCCCAGATGATCGTCGAACAGTTAAATCTCGATGAACAAAGTCGCAGTGATATAGAGTCCACTGCCATGCTTTGTAAAGCGGATTTAGTTACCCAAATGGTTTACGAATTCCCCGAATTACAGGGAGTAATGGCCGAAAAATATGCTTTAATTAGCGGTGAATCAGCTGTAGTTGCTCGGGGCATTTTTGAACATTATCTGCCTCGCAATGCTGGGGATATACTCCCGGAAACAATCACCGGTCAAGTGGTGGGAATTGCCGATCGCTTAGATACTTTAGTCGGTATTTTTGGACTGGGAATGCTGCCCACTGGTTCCTCTGATCCCTTCGCTCTCCGTCGGGCTGCCAATGCAATAATTAGTATTATCTGGTCAGCCGATTTTAATATCAATCTTTTGGCATTAATTGAGCAAATAGCTCAGGATTTTGTCACCAGTCATCCCGATAAACCCAACCCAGTCAATCTGATTAAAGATTTCTTTTTACAACGTCTGCAAACTCTCTTAATTGATGATTTGAGGATAGATTACGATCTCGTTAATGCAGTTTTAGGGGAAAACGATCCAGAGTATAAGTCTCGCGCTTTAGAAAATTTATTAGATACCCGTGAACGCGCTCGCTTTTTATCCCAAATTCGTCAGGATGGTCAGTTAGCCAACATCTATGAAACCGTCAATCGCTCGACCCGTTTGGCACAAAAAGGAGATTTAGATACAACTACCCTAGAAACCAAGGCAATCATCGATACGGAGTTATTTGAACAATCCTCCGAACCAGCATTTTATGACGCTTTAATTGCCCTAATTCCCGAAACTATCAGCGCAAGAGAGCAAAGAGATTATCAGCGTCTTGTCACTGCTTTAACAGCAATTTCTCCCCTGGTGGCTGACTTTTTTGATGGCGAAAATAGTGTGTTAGTCATGGCAGAAAAAGAATCTGTCCGTCGCAATCGTTTAAATCTGTTGGGTTTACTGCGAAATCACGCGCGAGTCCTAGCAGATTTTGGGGCAATTGTCAAGGGATAATTCAGTGATCCAGCAATTCCAAATTTAAGGTTTCATGACATAAAAATCCTTATGACAAGAGGGTTGTACAATTCTTAACATTTGGAGTGATCTCTGAAATGGCGCCAAATCGTTCCGAATTTATTTTTGCTGTCAGTGATCAGTGATAACTGATCAGTGATCAGTTATCAGTTTACTGTTTACCGTTTACTGCTCACTGTTTACTGTTTACTGATTACTGATTACTGCTCACTGTTTACTGATTACTGCTCACTGATTACTGAAATGGCCGATTCTGAACTACAGCAACAAGTCCAAAGATTACATCGACTGACGGTATGGGGTCGTTGGTTATTCGTGTTGGGTTGTTGGTTAGTGATTGGTTCGGCGAGTTTATGGGTTTTATGGGATGATATAGCTTTAATGCGGCAATATTTTACTTGGACAGCCGTGAGATATGCTTTAGCTTTCAATTACTGGGCTTCTATCGGTCTAGCCTTTTGTGTTGCCATTACAGGAGCAGTGTTAGTCTGGCAAAGTCGCAATATTATTTTAGGACTTTCCCCCAGAGAAAAACTGCGCTTAGAGCAACAGGTGCGGAAAATTCGGGCCAAAGGGCCGGGTCATCCCCTCTGGCGCTGGATACTAAAAAGCAGGGAAAAAGACTTACAATGATAAAGCTTTGCTGAAAGCTGACGGCTAGAACCCCCACTAGATATAATTCTTTACTCAAAAACTATTGACTTTTGAATCAACTTATGACCGTGACTCCCCAAGCTCCTCCGAAAACTCGCCGCGTGGTTTTTCCCTTCACCGCTATTGTCGGCCAGGAAGAAATGAAATTATCCCTAATGCTCAACGTCATCGACCCCAAAATTGGCGGGGTGATGATTATGGGGGATCGAGGTACGGGAAAATCGACCACAATTAGGGCTTTAGCTGACCTTTTACCGGAAATTGACGTAGTTGCTAACGATCCCTTTAATTCTGACCCCAATGATCCCGATTTAATGAGCGATGAGGTGCGGCAAAGGGTGGACGAGGCCATCCCGTTGGCCATTGCCAAGAAAAAAGTCACTATGGTAGATTTGCCCCTCGGTGCGACGGAGGATCGGGTCTGTGGCACAATTGACATCGAAAAGGCCCTGTCAGAAGGGGTAAAAGCTTTTGAACCGGGTTTGCTGGCCAAAGCTAACCGCGGCATTCTCTATGTGGATGAAGTCAATTTACTTGACGATCACCTCGTCGATGTGCTATTGGATTCGGCCGCTAGTGGTTGGAATACGGTGGAACGGGAAGGAATTTCCATCCGTCACCCGGCCCGGTTTGTTTTGGTGGGATCGGGCAATCCAGAAGAGGGAGAATTGCGCCCACAACTGCTCGATCGCTTCGGAATGCACGCCGAGATTCACACCGTCAAAGAACCACCTCTACGGGTCAAAATCGTGGAACAGCGTGCGGAATTTGATGGCAATCCGATCTCGTTTTTAGAGAAATACAACTTAGAACAGGAAGAACTACAAAGAAAGCTAGTGGAGGCCCAAAATCTTTTGCCTTCTGTGGAGCTTGATTATGATCTGCGGGTGAAAATTTCCGAGGTTTGTTCCGAGTTGGACGTGGATGGATTGCGCGGCGATATCGTTACCAATCGCGCCGCTAAAGCTCTGGCCGCTTTGGAAGGACGGACAACTGTGACGGTAGATGATATCCGTCGGGTAATTGTTCTCTGTTTACGTCACCGTTTGCGGAAAGATCCCCTAGAATCGATCGATTCTGGTTATAAAGTCTTGAAAGCTTTTAATCGCGTCTTTGGATTAGAGGAAAATTCCTAAATCTAATTCACCCTCTCTGCGAAGAGAGGGTTTTTTACTTGATTTAGAGATGAAGGCCAAAAAGGGCTAGATGTGGCCAGATAAGCTAGAATTTTATCGATCGCTGTTATTCTCTGGGGGAATGTCGATGTGGGTTGAAAGTATAAAACTCGAAAACATTAAATGCTTCCAGAATCAAGAGATTAAATTTATTAGTAATCCTAATAATCAACGTCGTTGGCGAGCTAAACCTTACCATTGGATCACTTTATTGGGAGAAAATGGAGTAGGAAAAAGCACGATTCTACAGGCTTTAGCTTTGCTGCTCGCGGGACCAGAAGCAGCCAAAGAATTATTACCACGTCCGACTGGTTGGATATGTAATCCTAAAACACCGGGTAAATTAACCGCAGTGCTTCATCAAGAAGAGGGGGATACGGGAAAATTTGGCAATCGACAAAGTTTTTCTTATTCCTATTTTGTTACAGGCACGGAAAGGTTAGAGGTGGGAGAAAGTAAGGACAAACAAACTTATACAGAGCCAGCATTAATCGAAGCAAATAGCAAAGTTTTAAGTTGGTTGCGCGCCAATGCTTTTGCCTCCGATAATAAGGGTTGGTTTGCCGTCGGTTATGGAGCTTTCCGTCGTTTGACAAGAGTGAGTCAAGTGATCATTCCTAGTCTTGAACCCCCGAAACGCTCTAGCAACTTTTTCAGCCAATTTCATGAGGATACATCTTTAAGTTCTTTTGAGAGATGGATGGTGTATTTAGATTATCGAATAGCCAAAAATCCTGAAGATAGTCAAGCCAAACAAATGAAAAAAATCGGCGAAGAAGCAATTACTAAACTGTTACCCGGTAATGTAGAAATTGCTGAAGTAACTGCCGATGGCTTGATTCAGTTTCTAGTTAACGGTCAAAAAGTTCCAACCATTAGTTTATCTGATGGTTTTCGGAGTATGATTGCTTTAGCCGGGGATTTAATTTGGCGATTATTACAATCCTTCCCCGATCTAGATAACCCCACAGAAGCTTCTGGAGTTGTCTTAATCGATGAGTTAGATATTCATTTACATCCCTCTTGGCAAAGGGAAATTGCTGGATGGTTACAGAAAGTTTTTCCCAAGCTTCAATTCTTTGTTGCTACCCATAGTCCTTTAATCGCTGCCGGTGCAGGGACAAATTCTTTAACCCTACGAATCGATCTGGTAGCGGGTGAATTAGAGATTGTAGAAATTCCTTATTTAGAATTAGCTGCCAATGTTGATCGTACTTTAACAAGTGCTGCTTTTGGTTTGAAATCAACCTATCCCACTGATACAGAAAATAAAATTAAGCGTTACCACCAACTAAATCGTAAAAATAAAAATCTGGCAGCAGAAGAAAAGCAAGAATATGAACAACTGTCATTATTTGTTCAAGAAGTTAAACCCTTTAGCGAAATTAGTCAACCTGATAGTTTAGAATCCCGAATTGATGCCTTACTAGAGGAGCGTTTATCTTGATTCCTGTAACGAGAATATCAGAGCCACCCGTATTAGCTAAAAATGCCGCTCGTTGGCTAGAGGCTTTAGAATTAATACAATCAAACAACAAGGCAACTAAAGCTCAAATTAACCAAGCACAAAATAAATATGGTCATCGGGAAGTTAAAGAAGCATTAGTTAAAATGTTTAATGGGAAATGCGCTTACTGTGAAAGCAAAATTACAGTTGTCACCTATGGAGCGATCGAACATTTTTATCCAAAAAGCCAGTATCCTGATCTGACTTTTACTTGGAAAAATTTACTTCTCTCTTGTGATAAATGTAATGATGCCAATCACAAAGGCACAAATTTTCCTCTAGATGATATCACGGGAAATCCTCTATTAATAGACCCCACGGACGGAGTAACCGATCCGAATACACATCTGGAATTTTTTTGGGATGAAATCGCAAAATTAGCCAGTGTTTATGGTCGAGATCAACGTGGTACAATTGTTGAACATATTTTTGATCTCAATGGTCTGCGTGGACGAAAAGAATTAATCAACCATCGCAGTCAATATATTAAAAAGTTGTTAGCATTATTACGTTTAGCAAAACAAGGAGACTCGGAGGCTTTATCTTTACTGCAAGAAGCTTGTCAACTGGGAGCGGAATATTATGCTTTTGCTAGTATTTATATCCTGCCTCATTTGCCTCCCTAAAATTAAGGGTAATTATTATCTACAGTCTAAAAAACAAAATTTCTCGCTTATTATTGTCACCTTACTTGATATTTATGTCTCGTCCTGTTGTTTATTTTGCCGTTACTAATCATGGTTTTGGCCATGCTGTCCGCACTGCTTCGGTAGTAGCTAATGTTATTCAACTTAATCCCGAAATTTTGCCGATATTAGTCACCACTGCTCCGCGCTGGTTATTAGATTCCTACATATCAGGAGAATATATTCAAAGACACCGGGGGTTTGATGTGGGGGTAATCCAATCGGATAGTTTAACGATGGATAAATTAGCTACTAAAGAAAAATTAGAACAAATAATTGCTCAATCAAGGGCAATTATTGCCAGTGAAGTTAATTTTATTAAAACTAATCGTGTCGGTTTAGTTGTGGCCGATTTACCGCCTTTAGCGGCACTAATTGCCAAAAGTGCGGGGCTTCCTTGTTGGATGATTGGTAACTTTGGCTGGGATTTTATCTATCGTGATTGGGGTGAAGAATTCGCCAGTATTAGTGATTGGATTAGTCGTTGTTATAATCAATGCGATCGCTTATTTAAACTGCCTTTAGCAGAAGCAATGACAGCATTTCCTCACGTTAGCGAGGCAGGTTTAACCGGAGGTACCCCCCGCTACAGTGAAGAACAATTGCGACAGGAATTTAAGCTAAATGCCCCTAAAGAAAAAACTATTTTATTGAGTTTTGGTGGGTTAGGATTAGAAGCAATTCCCTATGATAACCTCGCCAGTTTTCCCGATTGGCAATTTATCACTTTTGAAAAAAACGCACCCGAATTGCCCAATTTAGTCCGCTTACAGGATAAACCGGATCGGAGCTATCGTCCCGTGGATTTTATGCCCCTGTGCGATCGAATTATTTCCAAACCGGGATATAGTACCTTTGCCGAGGCTTTAAAATTAGAGGTTCCGATTGTTTCCCTCACTCGAGAAGGTTTCGCCGAATCAGCGATTTTATTGGCTGGAATCCAAGATTATAGTGATCATCAAATTATTAGCAGTGAAGAATTTTTTCAAGGTAATTGGGACTTTTTACGGCAAGCCCCCCAACCGCCACGATTAAAGGTTAAACTGCCTAAAGATGGTGCAGAATCGATAGCGAGAGCTATTGTAGAATACTTTGAGAGGTAATATTAATGATTAACTTAGCTAATTTAACTTCTGATTATTAGCGGTGAATTGAGTTATCGGTCAGCAGACCCTAGTTTATTTAACAAAGTCCTAGAAACCAGCCAAATTACCGCGCTATTTTTTGACAATCACATTCGGGATAATCAGGGCAGTAAGCTAAACGGCTTTTACTTCGGATCACCGATATAGACTCCAAAAGGGTTATAGCTATTGGATCATGCAGGTTAAGCGCCGTTTAGCTTATCAGCCTCGAAATCGTCAAAAATACGGATAACCAGGGGAAAGTTGACGGCGAACCGGAGCATAGAACTAGGGAGACAGAAACAAGATCGGGCAGAAAGCCGATACTTGTTACAATAGTTTACAAATCACCCTGCCCCGTCACCGAACTATGTCCGAACAGATGATCTCCCCAGAGACGCAACCCGAAGAAGCGATTACCGTTGAAGTGCAGCCCATCCATATTCCCGAAGAGCATCGGGAAGATATCGGCCCCATGGATGACAACGTAGCCGAGAGTTGGCGCTACAATCCCCAAGTGATTAACGACTATTACCGTGGGCGACCTCTAGACGTTGTGGGGAGATTAATCGAAATTGCCCTACCGGTTTTATCTTTTGTCATCGGTATCTGGTGGGATAAACTGCGGGGAAAATCGCCAAAAAATGAAATTAGACGGGCCGTACAATTGCGGGAAATGTTGACCAAATTGGGACCGACCTATATTAAGATCGGTCAAGCTCTCTCTACCAGGCCTGATTTAGTACCGCCTTTATATTTAGAAGAATTAACCACTCTCCAGGATCAAATACCCTCTTTTCCTAACGAAATTGCCTATCGTTTTATCGAGGAAGAATTAGGTTATTCTCCCCGGGAAATTTACGCAGAATTATCCCCCAATCCCATAGCGGCAGCTTCCCTAGGACAAGTTTACAAAGGTAAATTAAAAACCGGAGAGAGAGTCGCCGTTAAAGTACAGCGTCCCGATTTGATTCGCTGTATAACTTTAGATGTGTATATCATGCGTAGTTTGGCGACTTGGGTGAAAGGTAATATTAAAAGACTTCGCTCCGATTTAGTGGCAATTACCGACGAATTAGCCGCTCGTATTTTTGAAGAAATTAATTATCTGCACGAAGGACAAAACGCCGAAAAATTCGCTCAACTTTATGGTCATATTGCCGAAATTTACATCCCCAAAATCTACTGGAAATATACCGGGAGACGGGTTTTAACCATGGAGTGGGTGGACGGCACAAAATTAACTAATATCAAAGAAATTCAAGCTCAGGGTATTGATGCCACCCACTTAGTTAATGTGGGGGTGCAGTGTTCTTTGCGTCAATTACTTGAACACGGATTTTTCCATGCGGATCCCCATCCGGGTAATTTATTAGCAACTCCCGACGGTAAATTAGCTTATCTTGATTTCGGCATGATGAGCAATATTGAACCCTATCAACGCTACGGTTTAATCGAAGCGGTGGTGCATTTAGTCAACCGGGATTTTGAGTCTTTGGCCAAGGATTACGTTAAGTTAGACTTCCTGTCACCAACTACCAATTTAGAGCCAATTGTTCCCGCTTTTTCGGAAGTTTTTGGTAATGCTTTAGGGGCGAGTGTGGCAGAATTAAACTTTAAAAGTATCACCGATAAAATGTCGGCGATGATGTATGAGTTTCCCTTTCGAGTTCCTGCCTATTATGCCCTGATTATTCGCTCAATGGTGACTTTAGAGGGAATAGCGATTGGCATTGATCCTAATTTTAAGGTACTTAGCAAAGCCTATCCTTATATTGCTAAACGTCTGCTCACCGATCCTTCCACGGAGTTGCGAGATTCCCTGCGGGATTTATTGTTTAAAGACGGTACTTTTCGCTGGAATCGTTTAGAAAATCTCTTGCGTAATGCTAAAGATTCTAATGATTTTAACTTCGATAAAGTCACCGATCAAGCGCTAGATTTTCTCCTTTCAGACAGGGGTATATTTATCCGCGAAAAATTAGTGAATGAGTTAGTAAATGCTCTCGATAACTTCGGCCGTCGAACTTGGTTTAATCTCACGGTTAATTTCCGGGAACAGGTGGGTTTAGCGGTGCAAGAAACTCCCCCAGAATTATTAGGTGATGCTAAGACTTTTGAGCATCTTCGCAACGTCTTTAGTATTTTACAGGAAACGAAAGGATTCGATGCCATGGCTATGGTGCCAGTGATGACTAAACTAATCGCTAAACCCGAAACCCAACAGATGGGACAAAAAATTGCTGAAGGTTTGCTACAAAAATCCCTAGCGCGTTTAATTCGTTACTTAGTTCTCGAATTCGATACACCAAATCATCAGCAAAATGGAGAATTATCGAAAGCTTTACCCGCTGCCGATTAACCTCTGTTCAGCTTAGTTCCAGCGAAAGGCCGTGAAATAAATTTCACGGCTCTGAGCAAAACGCTAAACTGTTTTTAAAGTTTTTTTATCGGGGTTTAAAGGTGACTTGTAAACCGTCGCGAGGATGGGGAGTGGGGATAGCGGTGAGGGTGAGATCTTGATTGGGGAGTAATTGCCAATCGTATTTTTCTACTAAACGGACGGCTAAAATTTTCATCTCTAAACGAGCGAATTCTTTGCCAATACATTCGCGTAATCCCGCACCAAAAGGGATATACCCGTAGGGTTTTTCCTCGGCTAAAAAGCGATCGGGATCGAAGGTTTCAGGATGAGAATAAATATTATTATCTTTATGAGTATTGGTGATTTGATACTGCACCACCCATCCTTTCGGCAAATGATAACCGTTAAATTGACAGTCTTCTACTACCCGACGGAATCCTCCTCCCACGGGGGGAGTAAAACGTAAAACTTCCTTTAAAACGCGATCTAAATAGGTCATCTGTTTGAGGGTATCGACGCTTAAAGGAGTCGATAGGTCAAAATTAGTTATTTCCTCAAGGACAAGCTGAAAAATATCGGGATGCAGTGCCATTTGTAGGCAGAAAGTGGCGATAGCAGAGGTTAAAGTTTCATGACCGGCAAAGAGTAATAATAGCACTTGATCCTTTAATTCCGCTAAGGATAAACTTTGACCGTTTTCGTCCTTAGCTTGTAAAAGAATACCAAGAGCATCTTGGCCTGGGTCATCATTTTTTTGTCTTTCTAAAATGATAGTTTCGATCGCTTGCAGTAATTCTTCTCGACAGCGTAATGCTTGGCCGAAAGCTGTCCAGGGAAGGGGAAGGGGAAGGCTAAATAATCCCGCACACCAAGTATCAAAAGCTTCTCCTAATTTGGTAGCAGAACCCTGGTCAAGACCGACAAATAATTTACAGGCGATATCGAGAGTATAGTTTCTTAACTCAGGATACCATGACAGGGTTTTTGCAGTTTGCCAACGCTCTAAATAGTGAGCGGTAATTGTTTCTACCGTAGGGATTTGACATCCTCGCCGCCGTAAAACGGACGGCGATTCCTCACCACGCCACTTTTTTAGGGTGGTCGCTGAACGGGGTTGACGCAGATAGCGAAAAACGCTTAATTGCTTAAGTCTGACACTTTCGACCCGTCCGTTTTCAGTGTCCGAATGCCCTCCGGCCACCTTGAACAAGTCGAAAAAATCTCATGTTCAACCTTATTTCCTAGAAAGTTTTACTCGTTCAAGGCCGAATTTGAAGTCTTTTCTGAACGAAACCCCTTACTATCTGTTGTCAAGGTTCAGTTTTTAGCTTGGTTATCGCTT
>NZ_JADBRW010000471.1:0-9617 GCF_020247025.1 Microcystis sp. M109S1 | reverse complement strand
TTTACTGATCACTGTTTACTGATCACTGTTTACTGTTTACTGTTTACTGTTTACTGTTTACTGTTTACTGTTTACTGTTTACTGTTTACTGTTTACTGTTTACTGTTTACTGTTTACTGTTCACTGATTACTGTTTACTGATTACTGTTCACTGTTTACTGATCACTGAAAAGCTTCCCACCCAATCTAGGAAAATTACACTTTCACCACGTTGCTAAAACGGATTTTCAGGTAATCATCTTCCATTTTTGCTCCAGAAGGTTTCAGGGCTGCTAAAGCTTGGGGCAAGACTAAATTACGACGGTGATTACCAATGCGAATATTTAACTCGTCTCCAGTTTTATTTAGTTGTATTTGTTCCTTGGGTATGCCGGGTAAATATAATTCCAGACTGTAATTATTTTCCTGTTGAACTACCCGAATGGTGTTTTCCTGGTAATAAACCTTAGTCGGATCTTCCTCGGCAAAAAGAGTTTCTTTCAGTCTTTCCAAAGCGGGTAAACCACACATTTCTTCGGAGTAGAGAGGAACTTCCTTAACCGGTAAAGGATGAAAATTATCGTAAATTTCCTGTTTATAAACCTGTTGATTTTCTTTCCAACGGGCAAAGAAAGGATCGGTTACTTTGTCGGGAATAATCCGATTGGCAATAATCAAATCGGTGGAAACATTATAGAGACTTAGATAGGCATGGGCGCGTAAAGACTCCTTAATCACCATTTTTTCGGGGTTTGTCACCAAACGTACCGAGGTTTGAGTATTATCGGTCAAAACCTTTTCTAAAGCCTCGATCTGCTCGTAAAACTCGTAGGGAGCGTCCATAACTTCCTTGTCCGGTAGGGAAAAACCGGCGATCGGTCGAAATAAAGGTTCTACCAGTGGTCGCAATGCCATCGACATTCCCTGTAAAGGTTTGTAAAATCTTCTCATGTACCAACCGCCCACTTCTGGCAAACTCAGCAATCGTAAGGCTGTACCCGTGGGTGCGGAATCGATAATCAACACATCATAAGTACCCTCATCGTAGTGGCGCTTCATGCGAACTAAGCCGAAAATCTCATCCATTCCGGGTAAAATCGCTAATTCTTCCGCTTGCACTCCATCTAAACCCCTAGCTTGCAATACCTGAGTAATGTAACGTTTTACTGCGCCCCAGTTGCCTTCTAACTCCATTAGTGCATCTAATTCTGCCCCCCAAAGATGGGGGCGTACCAAACGAGGATCGTGACCTAATTCGAGATCGAAACTGTCAGCGAGAGAGTGAGCGGGATCGGTGCTGAGAACTAGGGTTTTATAGCCAAGTTCGGCGCAGCGGAGTCCTGTAGCGGCGGCGACGGAGGTTTTACCCACGCCTCCTTTACCGGTCATGAGAATTACACGCATGGGGGCTGATTCTAAGAAAGTTTACATTACTTATTCTCATTATGACGGGAAAGTTAACAAATTTAGGACAAGAATCAGCATTCTTGGCTATAAAATTCCACTCCCCGACCATCACCCCGGGGAATTAGGCTCTGTTCAAAAAATTGCTGACAGCGATTTTCGGCATCAGCGACGAGAACTTTGGCAAAATGACCGTTTTCGAGAACTTCTTGCCTCGGACGTTGTTCGTAGGCATAGATAATCAAAATATCTCCAGGTTGACAGAGCAGAGCTGCACCACCGTTGGGGCAAATTTCCCCGGTTTGGCCAGGAAAAACGTAGGTGGAAAAGCGCTTACCATTGCTAAGATTGACCACATCCACTTCTTCAAGGGGCAAAATACCGACCCGCTCAATCAATTCTCGATCGATAGTGATACTGCCGACATAATCGACGTTAGCCTCGCTGACGCGCACTCGATGGAGTTTGGCGTGCATTAATCGAATTGTTCCCATGTATTTTGTCCTATTTACCCCAATTACTTCAATTATTATGCTCTCCCAGTGGGAATGTTTACTAAAAAATCTCGGTCAATGGCAAGGTTCTTTTACCCGTCTGTCTCCCCAAGGCGATCTGATCGAAGATACCCCGACTTTGGTATCTTTGCAAGGCATTAATAATAATCGCTCAATTCGTCAATTGGTCCGCCGTCTCTACAGCGATCGAGTGCCGGAAGATTTAATTTTAGAGTATAGTTCTCTCAATCAGGGTATTCTATTTAGCCAGACGGGAGCTTTTTGCCAAGGTTCTCTATATTTTAGTAGTTTTTCCTCACAATTTGGCGCAGAATTTGGGTTAATCTCTGGGGAAAGACGATTAAGAATCGTCCAGTTATTTAATGAACGCTGTGAGTTCGATCGCTTGACTTTAATTCGGGAAAAGTTAGTTGATTCTAGCTCCCCAGAAAGACCGATGTTAACGGTGGAGCAATTACTGGGTCAATGGCAAGGACAAGCGGTGACAACGGGACGCGATTTTTATAATTCTGCTGCCTATTCTACCCATGTATTGATCGAGCGTCAGGGGGATAATTATCTCTCGCAAACTTTGACTTTTGGCGATAATAAAATTACTTCTAGCGCTCGTATTGAGGGACAAAGATTGTTGTTTGAAAATAGTCCGCTGCCGATTCAAATCCTGATGCTGCCCGATGGTTCTTCCTGTAATACACCTCTGAAAATTAATGCCGGTTATCCTTTTGTTTTAGAGGTGGGTTGGTTACTTTCTCCTACTCAAAGACAGCGCTTAATTCGTTCTTATAACGAGAAGGGAGAATGGACAGGTATTACTCTGGTGACAGAGGAAAAAGAAAGCTATTAGCCGTCAGCCATCAGCTAGATTGATAATAAAAAGGAAATTGACTAATTACACTGAAAAATATCGGGTTTCTCCTCAAGATTAATTATAACTGGATTTGGCATCGTCTCCTTGCTCGGAGACTTGCCAAAACGACAACTTTGTACTTCACCAATAAGATAAATACTCTCAGAAGCTGAATGCTAAGGGCTAATTTATATAAGCAAAATTTATCAAAATCCCAATATACTTGAGAAGATTTAAATTTACATTCCTTAATCTTTACTTTTCTTAAAAAATAATTGAGAAAAATTCCTATTTGTCAACGAGATTGCAATAGTTACAGCCTGATGCTAGTATCTAAGAATTGGGTTACTCTGTGCATTTTTAGTCCTTGTGCCTTGAAACCCTTGCTAAGTCTAGGATGACTAATTCGTCCCTAGGGAAAACTTGCCAATTGCTCCTTTGACGAAAAAGATCTTTTGCCAAAAATATGTGTACTTATGTTAAAACGAAAAAGTTTTTTTGACAAAATGTACCAGATGTGCTGCGGGGAAAGTCTGCGGGTAAGCTGTTAACTATCTAAATTACTGGGCTCTTCTGGTTTCTGTGTGGAAACGAGGTCTATACCGATAGAATATCCGCAAAATAGTCCTAAAAGTTTTGCCCAATAAGCACTTCAGGGTTCCATAAGCAAAAATTATCACACAAAGTCGAGAAGAGCCAATTACTGGTTAAGACTGTATGGGAGAGGGGAGAAGAACCTGATCAACCAAACGATGCTGATAGAACAAATTAAACCTTTAGCCAAGCAAAAATATCCACTGCTGATATTAGCCAACTTTCTAATCCTTTAATCACCGCTAAAGGCTGATTATTTCCTGCGGTTGCAATATGTACTTTCGGTAATCCTGTTTGAAAAACGGTGACTGACTTTGCTGAAGGATCAATCAACCAACCTAATTCTGTTCCTTGTTGTAAACAGAAAATAATCTTTTCCATCCCTAAGGTAACAGATTGTTCGGGAGACATAATTTCAATAATCCAATCGGGATAACGTAAAAATTGATCAGCCATTTCTCCATCTATATCTCTTGGCAAATTCTGCCAACGAATCACCGCAATATCTGGCACAATTGAACGTTCTGCAAAAGTACAACGTAATTCAGGTAGAGCATAAGCTAATTTTTGAGGTTTAGTCTGTTGATTAATGGCAGAGGCTAACTCAAATTGTCAGATGCTGTGTTTTGCTTTTGGCATAGGTTTTTGAGTGACAATTCCCTGATAATATTCCCTAGCAGGCTTAGTTTCTGGAAGAGCAAGAAATGCTTCGAGGGAAAGAGCTTGTTTATCTTCTATTGTGGCAAACATTGATTGATTTCTCCGCTCTTGAGGTATTTTGGCTCTTCTGGTTTCTGTGTGGAAACGAGGTCTATACTGATACTTTCTTCCGCAAAATAGCCCTAAAAGTCCTGCCCGATAAGCATTTCACGATTCTATAAGCAAAAATTATCACACAAAGTCGAGAAGAGCCGTATTTTCTATTATCAAAGGAGTTTATGGTGACAGAAAGGCATTCATTATATTCCTTTGAGTGGTTTTCTATGAGATACTTGGCATAGTGCAGAAGTTCGTGCTTTAGAGACTCTGGCCTTGTCGAAACTGTTGGTAAGATTTCTGCATCAATATTGATGATTTCTCTCATTAAACGCCAAGGGATTGGTGGATAATGCGATTGTTTTTAGGACAAAAGTAGGTGCTATCAATAAACCTGCAAATTCCACCGAAAAAGAAACAAGAAAAGTGGGTTAAATTGCTTCCTAGTTACCATTGTAAAATAATTAAGAGAAGTTATTCATAATGAGTCCACATCCGTATAACTTTGCTGCCTAGGTTTTGAGCGTTTGATCGAAGTGACCAATATCTTTAACCAAAAAGTAAATTATGCAAGATTTCTAAACGCTGGTCATCTTCACGAACAATAGCACCATAATAATTTTTCTTATTCTCTAGCCAGAGTAATTCAAACTCGATCGCCTTGGGCAAAGCTAAACTGAAATTATCCAAAGCTTGGGGACAATCAAAGATAACTTTGCGCGTCTCGAAGCGGTCAAAATGTCCTTGGCAGAACATTTTGAAAAACGGTAAAGAATGCAGTGACACCCCACCCCCAATGGCAACAGTCAAACCGGCAGCCTTAGCTTTTTTTGCCAAAGGTAAAGCCAGAGCCAAAACTTGCTCGCTATTCACATCCCGGCGAGTTAATCCCAAAGAACAGGCTAAATCCATCCGTCCGATCACGATACCATGGAGAGATTTTATCTCTGGAATCGCCAACATTTCCTGAAAATTCTCACAGGCAGTAATCGTTTCGATATTAACTAATAACTCCACATCTTCCACCCGTTGATCGGCTAAAACCCTCCTAGCTGCCCGCAGATATTTTTGTAAAGCGTAGGCTGTTTCTACCATGGGAGCAATCAAGCGATCGACTCCTAAATTAACCGCATCAAATATATCTCTGATCGCTTCGCAACCGGCGATTTTCAGATTAAAATCTACCCCCGCTTTCAGACTAATTTCTTTCAACCGCATCGCTTCCGTCAGTCGGGTTCCTTCCGTCTCGAATTCCGCTTTTACCCCTGAAACATGGTGATCTTCCCTGAGTTCTCTTAACAGTTGCACCATTTTTTTTTCTAAGGAATTCATGATTTTAATCGTTCAAAATCGCTAACTGCTAGATGAGCCTTGTTGATTATAGCCGATCGGCGAAAAGCTGATAGCTGAGGACGAGGAGACCATAAAAATACCCTAAACAAAGGGACAAGAGTGACAAAATACCGGCATAATGAGCAAGGCCGTCTGATTTTTTTCTGGCCACATCCTTTCTATACTACATTCGTAATATAAGTAATTCTCTAGTTAGACTATGCGAACTCACTACTGTGGCGACCTTAGCGCGATCGAAATTGAAAAAAGTGTCACCCTCTTCGGTTGGGTCGATCGTCGTCGCGATCACGGTGGCGTTATTTTTATCGATCTGCGGGATCGCAGTGGTATTGTCCAGATCGTCAGTGATCCCCAACGAACCCCCGCTTCCTACCCCATCGCTGAAACCGTCAGAAACGAGTATGTCATCAAGGTGACGGGAACAGTCAGTCAAAGGCCTACCGAATCCCTTAACCCGCGCATTGCCACCGGAGAAATCGAAATTTACGCCACTAGCATCGAGATTCTCAACGGGGTTACTAAACAACTGCCTTTTGTCGTCTCTAGTTCCGAAAGTGAATCGGTACGAGAAGATGTGCGCTTGCGATACCGCTATCTAGACCTACGCCGGGAGCGTATGAGTCAGAATTTACAACTACGTCACCAAGTTGTCAAGGAAATGCGCCGTTTTCTCGAAGATGAACAGCATTTTATCGAAGTGGAAACGCCAATTTTAACTCGATCGACTCCCGAAGGGGCGCGGGATTATCTAGTTCCTTCCCGTGTCAACCCGGGCCAATGGTACGCTTTACCCCAATCACCGCAACTATTTAAGCAATTATTAATGGTGTCGGGAATGGATCGCTACTATCAAATCGCCCGCTGTTTCCGCGATGAAGATCTGCGCGCTGATCGTCAACCGGAATTTACTCAGTTGGACATGGAGATGAGTTTTCTCTCTTTACCTGAGATTTTAGCCCTGAATGAGGCTTTAATAGCTCATATCTTCAAAAAAGTCAAAAATATTGATATAAGCCTACCCCTGCCCCGTTTAACCTATGCTGAGGCTATGGATCGCTATGGGATCGATCGCCCCGATACCCGTTTTGGCTTGGAATTGGTCAATGTGGCGGAGATTTTTGCCGATTCGGGATTTAAGGTGTTTTCAGGTGCGATCGCTAGTGGTGGGACGGTGAAAGTTTTACCGATTCCCAACGGTAACGAGGCGATTTCTAACGTCAGAATCAAACCGGGTGGGGATTTATTCAAAGAAGCCACCGACGCGGGTGCGAAGGGAATTGCCTACATTCGCGTGCGCGAAGACTACGATTTTGATACCATTGGTGCTATTAAAGATAACCTGACAGAGGCACAAAAACAGGCTTTAATCGAGAAGACTGGCGCAAAACCGGGGCATCTGTTGTTATTTGGGGCAGGAGATACCGATACAGTCAATAAATCCCTATCCCGCCTACGCTTAGTTTTAGGAGAACAATTGGGATTAATTGATCCTGAGAAAATCAACCTCCTCTGGGTGACTGATTTCCCGATGTTTGAATACAACACCGAGGAAAAACGCCTGGAAGCATTGCATCACCCCTTTACTGCCCCTAATCCCGAAGATTTAGACGATCTAGCCCACGCTCGCGCCCTAGCCTACGATATGATTTTTAATGGTATTGAAATCGGTGGCGGCAGTTTGCGGATCTATCAACGGGAAGTACAGGAAAAAGTCTTCGCTACTATCGGTCTATCCCGAGAGGAAGCCTATAATAAATTCGGCTTTTTGTTAGAAGCTTTTGAATACGGAACCCCTCCCCACGGTGGTATCGCCTACGGTTTAGATCGCTTGGTGATGTTGTTAGCAGGAGAAGAATCGATTCGCGATGTGATTGCTTTCCCGAAAACCCAGCAAGCTAGTTGTTTACTCACTTCTGCACCTTCGACAGTGGCAGCCAAGCAATTAAAAGAATTATCTGTTGCTTCTACCTACAAACCGCCATCCTAAGATTAAGGTGGGCATTGCCCACCTAATTTTTAAAAGTCTGTTGACACCATGCTCTTAAATTCTTTTCTGCCCTCACTTCATCCTCTTTAGCAGTGGCTAAAAATTCCTAGAGTTTAGTTTTGGGAACTAGGGGAAAAGTGCGGGGTAAGCGCATCTTAACAATCCTTGACAAAATAAACTTTATGTGATCTGGTTACCCACGATTCAGGCATATTTGAGGAGAATTTGCCATCTCAATCTCAATTGTTAAGCAAAAATCGACCAAATGGGTCTTTGTTCGTCACTATTATGATTGACTGGTATCACTTGAAATGCCCACACAGCAAGTGGCTCACAAAATTGGCCAATTTTCAATAGCGTTTGAGATGCTCTCACCCTGACTGAATCCTCACCAAACACAACAATTTTGGATTTTTAGAGCAAGTCCACTTTCTCACTTTCCCCACCCGTGACCTTTTTCCGTTAGATTATAAATGGATACAAAACTTAACATTTTATCCAGAATCTACCGAGAGGGCAGACCGTGCGGCCAGATACCCTAGAAAATAACCAGCATTCAGCCGATAATTCGCTAGTTCCCGAAGAAATCGCATTTAATCCCGAAATTGAGCCAGAGGAACCCGAATACTCGCCAAAACCGACAAAAACCAACTCTTGGCTATCGGGAGGGAGGGGTTTATTTATCGGTGTGGGATTGGGGGTTTTATTGACCCTAGGGGCGACTCGTTTCGCTAATCGACCCCAAACAGCCCAAAACCCCAATACTCAGCCTGTAGCGGCAAAAAATGAAGCACCAGCACAAACAGTAACCACCACTAGGGTAGAATTTACTCCCGTGGCCCGCACCCTGAAAGCGACTGGAAGCGTGGCAGCCTATGAATTAATCCCGATTCTTTCCCAAGCGACAGGACTACAAATCAAAGAAATCTTTGTGGATGAAGGGGATAGGGTCAGCCAAGGTCAAATTTTGGCTCGTCTCGATGATAGCGTCCTGCAAGCGCAATTAACCCAAGCACAGGCAAATGTCGCCCAATCCCGGGCGCGTTTGGCAGAATTGCAAGCGGGTAGCCGTAAAGAGGAGATCGCTGGAGCTAAACAAACTATTCAACGCATAAAAGCCGAAATTAGTCAAGCTCAATCGGATTGGGATTTGGCCAAAAAACGCGTCCAGAGAAACCAAAGTTTAGAAGCGGAAGGAGCGATCGCCCGGGATCGTCTCGATGAAGTCCTCAATGAAGAAAGAAACCAAGCGGCGATCGTACAACAGACCCAATCCCGTTTAGGAGAAGCAGAGCAGCAACTGGCACAATTGCAAGCGGGTAATCGTCCCGAAGTGATTGCCCAAGCTACAGCCCAATTAGCGGAGGCTCAAAGCCGTTTAGCCATAGTTAAAGCCCAATTAAACGAGACGCGCCTGATTTCCCCGGTCAGTGGCAAAATTGCCGAAAGAAATGGCCGCATCGGGGACACCACCAACGGTCAAAATGCTCTCTTTAAAATCATCGAAAATGGGCGTTTAGAGCTAAGATTACGGGTTCCTGAGAATCAATTGCCCTTAATCCGCGTCGGAGCGCCCGTTACTATCACTTCCGATGCTAATACCAGTCTGAAACTATCGGGACAGGTGCGCGAAATTAATCCCATCGTCGATGAGGCATCCCGTCAAGCAACAGTGGAAGTCGATTTAACCGACAATACAGGATTAAAACCGGGGATGTTTTTACGAGGTGCGATCGTAACGAATACTAGCAACAGTTTAACCGTCCCCATGACTGCGGTTTTACCCCAAAAAGATAATCAAGCTCTAGTTTATTTAGTGGGACCTGATAACACCGTCACCGCCAAAACTGTGCAATTAGGTCAAATTATGCCGAATAATCGCGTGGAAATTCTCACCGGTTTACAAGCGGGCGATCGCATTGTGGTCAAAGGGGCAGCCTATCTCGGTGATGGCGACAAAATTACAGTAATCAGTAATCAGTGATCAGTAATCAGTAATCAGTAATCAGTAAACAGGTATAAAGATATAGCGCTTTTCACGTTACTGAGGTATCAACAAGTTTTGCCAACAAAGGGTTTAAGCCCCTTGCCCATACCTCATTCTGATGAAAACTGCTATAAAGATAACTAACTAATTAACTTAAAACTTACATCTGATAACTGATAACTGATAACTGATAAC
>NZ_JADBRW010000470.1:0-12766 GCF_020247025.1 Microcystis sp. M109S1 | reverse complement strand
CTCTATAACCTGAGTATCCTAGCATTGTTCCCAGTATTATTACTAATAATACTATCCATAAAGGGTGTCTTTTTCCTTTATCTTTCCGAAAGTCCTTGACTTGTTTCAGTTTTTCTATTAAGCTCAACATATATTTAAAAAATTGCCGGTCACTTCTCATTTTACCTGACAGTGATCGGTTTTACTTTTGATATTCTGATGGGAGAATGAAACAGCCCTACCTGTAGGGGGGGGTAGCTGTTTTATTAAGGGAGAAATGTGATTCGCAAACTTGACTCTTTCTTAACAAAAATTGACCTAGAAACTGTTGACTTGGATTGGCAGTTTTGCCATACTGTGAAAAACCAACTGATTGGAGGAAATTCCACCATGAAAACCAAGAAACTGACACCCCGCAATGCTGCTCCTGTCCAACGGGAAAATGCCGCTACCGTCTCTCGTGATGGCAATGCGATCGCCCCCCTGGAATGGGATGCGCGGGATTCGCGGTATCCTTTTGCGGGAGACGACGCGGAGTAATCCTCCCGATTCAAGCATCGAACTTCAAATCATGTCAAAAGTCTTTTTCTGCTTGCCAAGGCGCACGGTTGCTCCCTTGTAATTGACGCACAATCCTTGTTAATTCAGGGCTTTCTGTTACCTGGCACGCGGGAGAAGCTTTTGAGCGAAGTGATTAAAAAAGTCGGGGATTTTCTTAAACTCTGAGAATCAAAATCAAAGATTTACATATCTCGCCGACTTTTCATCTTTAATCTAACACTTGAAATTATGATAGTTGCTGAGATTCAAAAAAACTCCCTCAAAGAGCAAAGAATACAATTTATCCGTAATCATCAACAAGCTTTTGATGTTGAGCCGATTTATCCTCTGCGGCTGTTTGAAGATTTTGTTATGGAAGTTGAAGGCGATTGTAATATTGAAGCCTCCTGTAAGATAGAATTAGATAAACTCATTGCCTCACGGTTTATGCTCTTTTTTAAAGATCAGTCCCAAGAATGGCAAAAATATCTAACTCAATCTTTAGCTTTTTTTCTGCAAGTTGAAAGCCGTGTTGGTGTTCAATTAGATTATTCATTATTACAGAAATTTTTAGGACATAACTTTGACTTTAGCAAACTAACAGTTCTTAGTATGTAGGTAGGTACTACTCAAAAAGAATTAGAGAAAACGAAGATTGACAATATGCGGCTTTATTATTACAAATCATTCAAGATGGAGTAAAATTGATGTTAATAACTAAACCTCGATTTGAAACCTTCGCTGAATATCTACAATATGAGGATAATTCAGAGGGATTATATGAATTATTTAACGGCGAATTGATAGAAATGCCACCAGAATCAGGACTTAACTACCAAATTGCCAATCGTCTTTTCTTGGTATTTGCCTTAATGCTAGGAACTGATAGAATCAGAGGACATGGTTTAGAATTAGAAGTCAGAGGAGAACCTAAAAACCGTTATCCTGACTTAACAATTATTCGAGAAGAACATATTAAACTACTCTCAAAAAGAAATACTATTCTTCTTTCCATGTCACCCCCTTTATTAGTTATTGAAGTAGTTAGCCCTGGTGAAATTCAAAGAGAAAGAGATTACATAGCCAAAAGAATCCAATATCAAGATTGTGGTATTCCTGAATACTGGATAGTTGATCCCCAAACTCAAACAATTTTAGTCTTAGAATTAAGAGGAAATACTTATACAGAAATAGGTAATTTTAGCAATGATGACTTAGTAAAATCATCTATATTTAATCAACTAAATATAAAAGTTTCTCAAGTATTTAATTAGGCAAATTAAATACTATGATTACCGCCGAAACCATTACCTTAAACTTAAAATCCGTCAATTTAAGCGATGAGCAATTTTATCAACTTTGCCATAGTAACGACGATTGGCGAATTGAACAAACTGCCGAAGGAGAATTAATCATTATGCCCCCAATTGGTGCTATTAACAGTTTGTCCTGATTTTGTGATAGAATTAAGGTCGCGCACTGATTCTTTAAGTCAACTCCAAGAAAAAATGCAGGAATATCTTGATAGTGGCTTAAGAGTGGGCTGGTTAATTGATCCCATTAGTCAACAGGTAGCAATCTATCGCCAAAATCAGGCTAGTATGTTTTCTGACTGCTATTTTTCAATTTTATTGGTGAGAGTTCCGACCACATCAATACCGAGGGTTTGATGGACACTGGCGAGGAATTGATTGACGATTTCGGGATAGACTTTAATCAGGGTAGCGAGGGATTTACCATCACCATTATCAACAATATTAACTCGATCGAGGTGTAAGCGTTTAGGAATTTTGATCGCTTCTTCTAGGATAGTTTCTAACTGTTGAATCAAGAAAATTGCTGATGCTTCGCTGCCGGTGTTTTGCCAAACTTCCGCGAATAATTCGTTAACCAAGGCTTCAGCTTTAGCATTTTCTTCAAAAATTGCCGCTTGTCCTCTAGCGCGGAAAGTTTCGGCTTCCTGCTGCGCTTCTGCGGGTAAAACTTCATCTGCTTGGAGACGTAATCTTTCTAATTCTGCTCTGACCTGTTGAAATTTTTCTTCAACTATAGCACGTTTTTCCTTAGCGGCGGCGATAGTTATTTCTTCTTCCGATTTTGCCTGTTGTTCCAGTTTTGCCTTTAACTTTCTCAATTCGTTTTCTTGCTCTAAAATGATAATTTGATCGCGGGTTTTAGCTACGGTTGCTTGTTCCTCACATTCCGCGACTATTTGTTCAGCTTCATTGAGTGCATTTGATTCAGCAATTTCAGCATCACGCATGACTAAAGCGATTCTTTCCCGTCCGAGGGAGTTAAGATAATCCACGTCATCGGCAACATTTTGAATTTTGAGAGTATCAATTTCTAAACCGAGTTTAAACAGGTCTTGACTGACGTTACTGGTAATACTTTCGGCAAATTTTAGGCGATCTTCGTTCACTTGTTCGGGGGTCATTGTTGCGACTACACCCCGCAAGTTTCCTTCTAAAGTTTCTTTAGCTACGCGAATAATTTCTGCTCGATCTCGATCTAAAAAACGTTCGATCGCATTGCCGACTATTTCAGGTTTAGAACTAACTTTAACGTTAGCAATTGCCACTATATTCAGGGGAATATTTCCCTTAGAATAGGCATTTTTAATCTCAATTCTGATCGGGGTTGTGGTGACATCCATGCGTTTAACGGTTTCTAAAATTGGAATACGAATCGCCCGACCCCCCGATATCACTCGATAACCTGCATCTTGTCTATCTTTTGATTTGCGTTTCATCCCACTCAGGATGACTACTTCATTGGGTTTACAAATACACAAAAAAGAATTGATAAACCAAATCGCACCAATCCCCAGAAATATCAATAAAGCAATGGGAACACTATTCCCCAATAAATTACCAGCACTGTTGTTGTTATTGTTGTCGTATTGATTGGGATTGATTTGGATGAGATAGGAATTATTTTGACTATTCATAGTTAGTTACCCTTTGGTCTAGAAGAAATTACAAATCGCCTCTGATATACTTTTCCGCAATGACTAAAACTTTATTGTCTTGGCAATTGAGGATAAATGCTTGATCCCCGACATTAAATTGTTCTTCCCCTTCCGTTATCGCTACTATATCGATCAGACTATCCCCGACATTAACTCGCACTTTCCCCTTGCTATTTTTATCGAAGGGGATTTGAACAACTCCAATTAAACCGATGAGAGATTGATGATCGACGATACTATTTACCTGTTGGTTGCAGCGTCTTAACTTGACTAAAATTAGGAGTAGAATGGCCAAACCAATACCTACCCCTAAAGAAATTAAAATGATTGTGAGCAGTTGAGCATTCATAGTTTAGTTATTTACCGTTATGGTTGCCCCCAATCTAATTACTGTTAACTAATTCGAGACTTCGGCCATTTCAATCACGCGATCAGCATTATCTTTGACCAAAAAATTTAAAGGTTTATTGCGACGAACTTTATACTTTAAGCGTCGTGATTCCACCCGCATCAGAATTTGTTCTAAACAATCGTGATCAAAACAAACGTGACGATGACGATCCTTATAACCCGCAGTTGCCCCAGCAACGATATGCAGTTGGGTATTTTTCTTTAACTGATACCATAAACCCTGGGGTTGATCTCCCAAAGAAGTATGAGCAGTAGTCGCAGCCGGATTACTAGACATATAAAATGGGTCAATCATATTATTGCCCATCGTCTGCTCATAATTGTAATAGTAATGGAGGGGAACATCGGCCGTGGGTAAATTTAAAAGTCCTTCATAAAATTGTCGGGCTGTCTCCAAATCTGTCACCATGATTGTATGAACTTTTGGGGCGCTGGTTAGAAACATCCACATGGCTAAAGCATAAGCGGCCAGAAGCATAACCATAATCCCCTGGGTGGACAGGAGAGTATCAAGGGGTAGGAAAGCGCCGAAGAAAAGATGATTTATCAACACTGATGTGATCCTATTGCCTAAGAATTTCTATCATTCCCTAATTATAATCACGACGCTGAAACTTAAGTGAACAGGGTGGGGAGTAACCGAGTTCTGTACATTTGTATTAAAATGCTCCCTACCCAGTTTAAATACAGTACAATTTGCCTCAAATTCTCCCTATGGGATGAATAAATGATGAGATGATGACATTGCGGACGGAAATATGAGGAATTAGCGGAAATGAAAGCGTATATTGGAAATAGAGCCATCCCTAGAAAAGTGAGGTACTTTTATGAATTCTTTTGCGCTTCCCGTCTTTCTGCAATCAGGTTTAACCCTACTGGCATTTTGGCTCTTCTCGACTTTGTGTGATAATTTTTGCTTATAGAATCGTGAAATGTTTACTGGGAAAGACTTTTAGGACTATTTTGCTGAAGAAACTATCAGTATAGACCCCGTTTCCACACAGAAACCAGAAGAGCCGCATTTTTAGTGCTGGTTATCCTGATGGCCTAAATCTTAATCCGTCTGTGACTTCGATCGAGCAGGGGACGATCGATAGCGCAGACTAGATCTTGATAGACAGTTAGCATCTGTTCAGCGATCGCCGACCAACTATATTGATTTAAGACTAAATCCCTGGCATTTTTCCCTCGTTGTTGGCGAATTTCAGGATTAGTGATAGCCGTTGCCAAAGTATTAGTTAAATCCTCAAGCTGACAAGCTGTCACCCATCCCGCAGCCGCTGCTGCTACCGCAGGATGCAGATCCACCCGGTCGGAGATAACCACGGGAATTCCGGCAGCCATAGCTTCTGCCACTGCGATGCCAAAATTTTCATAGTAGGAAGGTAAAACAAATAAATCGGCCCTAGCGAGGAGGTTATTTTTTATTTCTCCGGTCACAAATCCGGTAATTGTTGTATTTTTGCCCAAGATTGACCGCTCGATCTGATTTTTAATCCGATTTTCGTACTCCCGATCCTGGGGATTGCCTCCTGCTAAGACAAAATGAAAATCTAGGCCCTTTGCTAACAACCTTTCTAAACTGGGCAGCAATAAATCTAGACCTTTTTTCGGGTCAAGACGGGACATATAGAGGATGATCGGTTTATTTTGGGGAAGATCAAAACCGTTTACCGGTAGAGCTTGTGGGTCAAAAAAATCTACCCCTAGGGGGATGACAATATCCTTAGTTTTTATCTTAAATCTTTCGGCGATTTGACACTCCTGCTGACTGGTAAAATGAACGGCCGCCGCCGCCGCTAAATTGGGTTTTTCCAGAAAATTGGCATATATTTGTTTAAGTTGCCGTTTTTTTTGCAAATCTGCCGGATCGAGGGTGCCTAGGGGACGGAGAATATAGGGCAGTTGACGGTAACGAGCGATCGAAGCTGATATACTGCTCACTGGCGAGAATAAGGCGTGAATATGGGCGATATCGTAATCTTTTGCCCTATTAGCCAACCAAGTAAACAGATCAAGAGAAAATTTATAGCGGCGAAAGGGAGAACAGCGAAAATAATAGATTTGATAGCCATTTTGACTAACAGGGACCCCTAAAGGCACATCTAGGGGTGCTTGTCCCGTGTCACCATTGGAATCGGTGGTAATAATAGTCACCTCTTGGCCTAGTTGGGCCAAGGCCGCTGACAAACCGAGTACCATTTGACTAGGGCCACCATAAACAAGGGAAATCGAAGGAACAATCTGAAGAATTTTCATCGAAAAATTGGGTCAGAAACCCCGTCCTTCTAGGTTGGCTTTACTGTTAAATACTAGCGCATTTGCACGATATATGCTAGAAAGTGCCACTTAGAGCGACTCTAAGACCAGAACAGAGTAAATCTGTTAAGGCAGCTGGGAAACCGCTCAAGAAACCCCAAGAGGATATCAAATTCAAAACGAATATCAAATTTAGATGCACAATAGCTTATCCCTCTGATTTACCAGTTATACTAAATCCGGTTATTAAAAACTGATTATTTATTACCCCTTTTGCATGAGTGCCTTTTGCCTGTCCTTATAAGTAGCCTATGCTCAACGGATTTAGTATAAGCAGTTATCAGTGGTAATCGGTCAAAAGTGAAAAAACAGCAAGAAACCGCCATTTAATAAGTAGGTGGGTGTTAAAAATTGTCAGCACCCCCCTTCTAGTGGCAGGGGGGATCACTTAATACTCAAATCTGATAACTGCTCACTGAAAAGGCTAAAGGTTAACCATTCATCGATAAATATTTAGCCACCGATTGCACATCTTTATCACCCCGTCCAGAGAAATTAATAACAATGCGAGGACTACCAGTTACTTGCGGGCAAAGAGTTTCTAAATAGGCTAAAGCGTGGGCAGTTTCTAGGGCCGGAATAATCCCTTCTAAACGGGAAACTCTTTGAAAAGCTTCTAATGCTTCCCGGTCAGTGACACTGTAATATTCGGCGCGACCACTATCTTTTAAAAAGCTATGTTCTGGCCCGACTCCGGGATAATCTAAACCGGCACTAATTGAGTGGGCCTCGATAACTTGACCTTCGCTATCTTGTAATAAATAACTCATTGCTCCATGTAGAACCCCCGGTTGACCTTGGGTAAGGGTGGCGGCGTGTTTTCCGGAAGCGATACTTTCCCCGGCAGCCTCAACACCAATTAAACGCACGGAAGCTTCTTTAACAAACTCATGAAATAAACCCATAGCATTAGAACCACCCCCCACACAAGCGAGGAGAATATCTGGTAAACCGCCCCATTTTTCCAGACTTTGCTGACGAGTTTCTTGACCGATAACCGCGTGAAAATCGCGCACCATCATCGGATAGGGATGGGGACCTGCCACAGAACCAAGGATGTAGTGAGTGGTTTCGACATTAGTTACCCAGTCGCGAATCGCTTCCGAGGTGGCATCTTTCAGGGTTCCTGTCCCGGCGGCCACGGGTTGCACCGTCGCCCCAAGCAGTCTCATGCGGAAAACATTGAGTTCCTGGCGTTCCATGTCGTGAATTCCCATATAAATCACGCATTCTAGACCAAAACGAGCGCAAACCGTAGCGGTGGCCACGCCGTGCTGTCCTGCCCCGGTTTCGGCGATAATTCGCTTTTTACCCATGCGTTTGGCTAATAAAACCTGACCGAGGGCGTTATTAATCTTGTGGGCCCCAGTATGGTTTAAATCTTCCCGTTTCAGGTAAATTTGCGCCCCAGTACCGTCAGCTTTGGCATAATGGGCGGTGAGACGTTCGGCAAAATATAAGGGACTAGGTCTACCGACGTAATCCTTGAGCAGTTGATTTAATTCTTCTTGAAAATCGGGGTCGTCTTGATACTGATTATAGGCCGTTTCTAGTTCACTTAAGGCTGGCATCAGGGTTTCCGGGACGTATTTGCCCCCGTAGCGTCCAAAACGCCCAAAAGCATCGGGATACTGGGTTGCTGTGCCGGCTGAGGCGGCATAAATCGGCGTGATAGTCATGTAAATCTTCGATGAGAGACTATGTCCATTATAAATCTAAGGGTTTAGTCTCTGGGTTAACCTGAGTTCCAGGGCAATCATCGCCTAACCCACTTAATAATCAAAGGGTGAGCATTGCCCACCCTTTGACGGGAGCATCTCACCTTTGTAACCCCTAAATCAGGTTTTTATGTCAAGCTATTTTGAAAGCCTTGCTAGAAACCAGTTTTATGGATAAGTATAATTACTCACTTGCATAAATGAGATGCTCCCCCCTTTGACTGATTTTACAGCCAAATACTCACATCAACTTTTAACACCTGTCCTAATAGTAATAACCATTTTAATTGCGTCATCGGCCAGGGACAGGCAGCATCTATTGAATTGGACCGCAAAGAATTAGGAACTAGACGATCATGGAAGTAATAATAGTATAATTCCTGAGAGCGATCGAGGGATAATCCTAGCTTTAATTGTTGGCTAACTTCAATTAAACGGGTGATTAGGCGGGCATCTTCCTCCGCCGTTAAAGGATCGCCATCGTGTAATAATTTCCCAAGAGATTGCCAGAGCAGACTTTCTAAGGTTTGACGCGCTTCGGGAATGTTTAATTGACAGTGTAAATGATTGGCTTCCTTAGCAATAGCCAATAATTGATCGAGATTATTCTCCGTTGCTTGCCGCTGCTCAAAATCTTTTTCTAGGGCATTAATCACCTGTAAACAACGGTGAGAAATGGCAATATCGGCCGCTACCTGTAACTCTTGAGGTACGGGCAGCTCATCCCGTTGGAAAGCCGCTAAAATGCCGTAATTATCCCGATAAACTTGGGTGTATAATTGATCGAGACGTTTTTTAGTTTCGGCTGTCACCTTCTGCATGATCCGGTGTCTTTCATCGGCAAAAAGATGGGGTAAAGCAAAAAAGTTTTCTCCCAATCCGCGCCCCATTTCTACGATCATGGTCGAGACACTGGCCTGTTGTAAAGATTCAAAGAGATGATCCTTAAGATTGGTATAGATTAACCGACTGTTAAAAGGTTGAATGCAGCAGTAAAAATCCCAACCTCCTAAATGTAGAACAGCAAAGACAAAATGTTCACTTTCTTGGGTAATTTCTGAGGTTAATTCCACCTGTCCCACTGCTAAAGTTAAAGACCCGATCGCTTGTTTTTGATAATCTAATTGACGGGTATTGTAACAATAAATCCGATGATGACCGGGATAATTGGTAAATAGGGAACTAATAGCGTAATGGGCCGCCACCCGTTCCAAATCGACCCGCGCAGAAGTGACCAATTGTCGATAGACATCAGCCCCATCTTGATATAACTTAACGTTACTGGGGGCGAAAGCTAGACGACTGAGGAAATTCATTTCTAATTGAATTCCAGCCACTTCTCCAGCTAATTCCAGGGCCCGGCCAGCATATCTCAAAATTTGCGTACCTTCAGGTCGAGAAATTTCCTCAAAAAACCAGCCACAACTGGTAAACATCAATAAAGCCTGTCTTTGCATTTCTAACAAACGCAAAGCATCGATTTTCTCGCTTTTACTCAGGTTGCGACTTTGATGCAGGGCGAGGAAATGTTCGATCGCGTCTGGGGATCGATCTAAAATAACTGCAATGTAGTCATCCCTTGTCTGCCAAGGATCGCGGAAAAATTCCTGTCCTTGAATCTCATATACCTTAATCAACTCATCTCTGAGCCAATTTAGGGACTCCCGCAGGGGTTTACGCCATTTTTGCTGGTAATTTCCCCCTCCCCCGCAACCACAGTCATCCTGCCAACGATTTACGCCATGGACACAACTCCACGCGGTCACGGGTTTTAATTCCACTTCCCAAGTGGGGGGGCAAATACTGAGATAATGGGCGAAATTGGTGACTGTCCAGCCGTTTTTAGGGAAAGATTCCGTAAAAGCATAGCTAAGACATTTCTCTGTCCCCTGTTTGTGGTGGCCGAAGGTTTCCCCATCGGTAGCGACGCTGATTAACTGGGAGGGACGATGATCCCCTTTAATTGCCTGTCCCAGACGACCGACGAGAAAATCACTGCTGGCTAGGACATCATTAAAGCCCATATCCCGAGAAATTGGACCATCGTAGAAGAAAATATCCAGATAACGACCATCGGGGATGTAACAGCGATAGGGACGGGTGGGATCGATTTGACCTCCGGCCACCGCGTGCCATTGGGGATGGGGATCTTGGTCGCTAGGGAAAGGACGACAGCGCAGGGCCTGGGAAGGGGCTAAAATGGTGAATTTAATCCCTTCATCGATTAAAGCTGTCACTGTGGCTAAATCAATGGCTGTTTCCGCTAACCACATTCCTTCGGGATCGCGACCGAAACGGTGCTGAAAATCGGCTTTTCCCCAGCGAATTTGGGTGTATTTGTCCTGTTTGTTGGCTAGGGGCAGAATGATATGATTATAGACTTGGGCGATGGCGTTACCATGACCGTTTAAGCGTTGACAACTTTTTTGATCCGCTGTCAGGATGCGTTGGTAAACTTCGGGATCATGGGATTGCATCCATGACATTAGGGTGGCCCCGATGTTAAAGCTGAGATATTCGTAGTTATTAACTATTTTGATCACTTCCCCCCGGTCATTGTAAATGCGCGCAAAAGCATTGGCACGATAACACTCGTGATGGATGCGTTCATTCCAATTATGGAAGGGATGGGCGCTCGGTTGCCGTTCAATTCTGTCTAGATAGGGATTTTCTCGCGGTGGTTGGTAAAAATGTCCGTGAACCGTGATATAAACTCCGTGAGCGGTTTTCAGGGGATCGACCCCCGTATCGGTATAGGAATAAAAGGTTGTAGAAGGATGTTCAACAAGATAAGTCATAGAAATGCCTAGAAAATCGTTTTTTTTTGAGCGAAAATAGCTGTAGAATGTAGCGACCTGATGTTTAAAAAAACTGAAAACCTTGCCGTTTTTCACGGCCTTGGGGTCACAATATCATGTTTTGTGTTCCTAGCAAAGCTAGGGTTAACAATTCGCAACTTCTCTATACACAGCACAAAGTAATACTAAATTTTGTTACAAAATCTAGCTTTTCCCGGTAGGCTGTTGACTATCTAGGGCTGACTGACCATCCTTTGCCATCAGCGTTCTACCCTAGGAGAGATGCGATCGCTCTTACCCCTGCCCCAAAAGCGATCGCCATGCCCAAAAAATTGCTCCTCCCAAAAACGATCGCCCCTCCTTATCCCCAAAAAGTGATCGCCCTCTGCGTTCCTATCCCAAGCAATGGCAATTTTAACGTTTAATCAACAAGATGACAGCGATTACATTGAGCCTAGTCATAATGAAATTTACAACTGATAATAATAATTTCTGTTTCTGTAATTTTATAAACTAAGCGATGTTCATCATTAATGCGTCTTGACCAATAACCCTTGAGTTGATGTTTTAAGGGTTCAGGTTTACCGATTCCAGAGAAGGGATGACGCAATATGTCGTCAACTAAATCAACGATTTTTTTATAGAGTTTTTTGTCTTCTATCGCCCATTCATTGAATTGTTTAAAAGCTTTCGGATCAAATACTATATTTTTCACGCCATTCTTTTACAGTAATTGTCACTAAGTTTTCTTTCTTTTCTATTCTGTCAATAGCTTCGGATAATTCACGCTGATTGGCTTCTGTTGAAAGAAGATATTCAGTTGTATCGGGTTCAGAATCAGATACTAAAATAATAATATCCACATCTGTTCCTTCTTCTAGTTCCGCAGAATAAAGCTCTATTTTTCCTTCTCTGCCAACAATTCCTTTCTGTTTAATCGCTCTAATCATGATTTTTTCTCTTAAGATGTCAAACAATTATGGCTATTATATCAAAATCAGCATGAGTTAGAACTGATGACAAGAAAAGCGATCGCCTCTCGTCATCACAAAAATCGCTATCTCCGAAGGATTGGCTCTCCCAATAATGATCGCCTCTTTACCATCTATAAAGCGATCGCCTTTGATCATCAATGTTTGTGACGAGTTACGCTGTGTTAACCCATCCTACGCGATCAGCGATCGCACTATCAGCCAATAGCGATCGCCTTTATCGAGAAGAAATAGCTACCTGCACATTCGGAGAAAAATTCTCGATTTTTCGAGAAGCATTAAGAATTTCAATCCCGATTACATTACCTGCTTGATCATAGTCAAGAATAACCCCCGGACTGATTGCCTCACTTTCTTCTACGGGTGTGTCATGCCAGGTAATTGTTAAAACGTCAACCTCAGCATCATATTTAGCTTTCATTTGATAGCTGCCTATATTTTCTAAGTTTACTGGTAACATATAGTGTAACAATTTTTTGAGGCTCAACTAAGTCATTAATGTAAATTCTCAGAAGATAAGTTTTATTGTTAATGGCGACAAACGTACCTTGATAAACTTTGAGTCCATCTTCTTCTAAAATTTGCTCAGGATTATTGAGGATGTCCTGCAATATTTTTCAAGAGATTTGGCGTTGAATAATTTTTTCTTCGGCATGGGGACTTAAAATAAAGTTCACGAGGATTTCGGAGTATTTTTTTGTAAGGGATTAGTAAAAATTATAAAGCAAATAATCGCACTGTAGGTCGGTTTGAACGAAGTGAAACCCAATAAATTAGGGTAAGACAAAAAGGCAATGTTGGGTTTCATCACCTCAACCCAACCTACAAGATCGGCGATCGCACTGATGACAATAAAAGCGATCACGGTTTTAAAGTTTAATCAACAAGATGGCGGCAATCGCACTTTCACAAGCCAAAACAATCGCAATTTCAAAAGCTACAGAGATCGGGGTTTTAAAGTTTAATTTTTGAAATCAATTACTCTATTTCCCAGTCTTCCAATTGTAGTTGTGGAATGCGTGAAAATTCTTTAGTATT
>NZ_JADBRW010000047.1:0-2658 GCF_020247025.1 Microcystis sp. M109S1 | reverse complement strand
TTAATTGAGGGAATGAATACCAAAATAAAGCTTATTAAAAGAATAAGTTATGGATTTACCAATTTTGAACATCTTCGACTTAAGCTGTTTGCTTGCTTTAATTCATAACAAAAATTAACACACGAAAACCAGAAGAGCCAGAATTTTAGTACAAATGCTAAAACTCCCTCTCCCCGCTCCGCAGCTCCGGCTCTCATAGACAGTCTTAACCAGTGATTCAGTATGATAGCCGTCCCCGGCAAGAGCGCCTACCGACCCTAAAAAATTAATTTGGCCAGAAGTCTATGGAAAAAATTTCATAAACCCCTTGACAAAAGCAGCGGATTGTGTGTAATATAAATATCGTGTGAGGAGTATAAGTTCAGCATGAGAGGAACCTTTGGGGTCGAAACACGGCAAGACTCCCAGAGGTTCTTCTTTTTCACTCCCTTATTTGCTCAAAGTCAGCAATAAAATCGGGTTTTGCCCGATCGCTAGTTTTTTCTCAAGTTATCCCTTCTAGGTCTGTTTTTGCTTGCCAAGAGCAACAGTCCAAAATTTTTGCCGAAGAAACTGCACAAGAGAAGTGTAATTCCTCGTAAAATTGGGAATTAAGTACAAGGGCAATCCTATGGCAGATAAAAATAACGGTAACGGTGGCTTATTCGTCGTCGGGGTTTTAGTGGGCAGTGCGATCGGGGCAGTGGCGGGTTTATTAGTAGCGCCCAGATCTGGAAAAGAAACCCGTCGAATTCTGCAAAAATCCGCGCGGGCTTTGCCTGAATTAGCCGAAGATCTGACCACGACGGTGCAATTGCAGGCCGATCGCCTATCGGAATCAGCCCGGCGTAATTGGGATGATACTTTAATTAGATTAAAAGAGGCGGTGACAGCCGGAATCGAAGCTAGTCAAAGTCTAGCCACGGACAATCCTTTCCCCGACTCGGAAGAATCCCCCCAAGGCGATAATCATCACTCGAATGACCATTAAATGACCGAACCTATTTTCTGGCTAGGATGTTCTTTACTGCTAGTCGCCGTTAGTTTAACGGCGGTTTTCATCGCTGCTTTGCCTGCCCTGCAAGAGTTAGCCCGGGCAGCCCGGAGTGCCGAAAAATTATTCGATACCCTCCATCGGGAATTTCCCCCGACTCTAGAAGCAATTCGCCTAACAGGGGCAGAAATCAGCGAATTAACCGAAAATATCGATGAAGGGGTCAAAAGTACCCGCCAAGTTGCCCAGGGAGTCGATCGCAGTCTCGGTAGTGCTAAAGCTGGTCTCAGCAAGCTCGATCGTGGCAGCCGTCGCCTCTTGATCGGTTTTAAAGTCGCTTGGAATACTTGGAAACGCAGTTAAGCAGATGGGGAATTATGAAGTGGGAGGCTTTTTTCAGTGATCAGTAAACAGTAACCAGTGAACTGAAAACTCACATCTGATAACTGATGACTGATGACTGATAACTGATAACTGGGTGACTAAAGTTGAGAATTCCCTTAAGATAAAGTAAATAAGTGTAAAGAAACTGAAAGTTAGCCTACACCCTTGCTGAAAAAATTCTCATTGTCTAGAAGTGCTATGCTCAATCGTTTTTGCCGAGTAATCTCGATCGCTCTTGTAATTGGTGTCATTAGCTGTCTGGGTTGGATTATCTCACCGGATCAAGCTCTAGCGGTGAATAATCCCGAATTACTGCCCAATCAAGCCACTCCGATCGTTGATTTAGCCAATTATCTACCCGCAAAACAGGAAGAAGCATTAATCCGAGATATCGAGACATTTCAAGGGGAAACCGGCTGGAAAATGCGAGTTTTAACCCAATATGACCGCAGCCCCGGCCGGGCAGTGATTAATTTCTGGGGATTGGATGATAAAAGTATTCTCTTAGTGGCCGATGGTCGGGGCGGTAATTTACTATCTTTTAGTATTGGCGATGCCGTCTATGAATTTTTACCCCGCACTTTTTGGATCGAATTACAGGCCCGTTTCGGTAATATGTATTTTGTCCGGGAAAATGGCGAGAATAATGCGATCGTACAATCTTTAGACGCGGTAAAAGGCTGTTTAGTTAAAGGTGGTTGTGCGGTAGTCCCCGGTTTACCGAAGGAACAGTGGATTTTAACTTTAATTACCTCAATTGTCGGTGGTTTAGTCTTCGGTTTTGCCGGTATTCCCCGCAAAGAAGGACAGGTTTTCGCTTGGCAATGGGTTTTAATTGTCTCTCCCCTCTGGTTTATCCTCTTTGTTGCTTTTGGCATCGGACCGGTGGTTACTCGCACCGGTGAATTACTGCCCCTTTTCCGCAATTTAATCGGTTTTGCCCTTGGAGTTTTAGTCGCCTATCTTTCCCCTCGTTTTAATTCCCTCAACGCCTCAAAAACCTAAGAATTAGCGGCTTTTCAGTGATCAGTAATCAGTAATCAGTAATCAGTAATCAGTGAAAAGAAAGTAGCGAAGTTTTTACCTTAAATGTTGGCTTGAAGGCTCTCGGTTTCACCTCGGAGATGAAAAGCCAACCAATATAGAAACAGCGAAGCACAATTAATATTCTGGGGAGTCTTGGCTCTCCACATATTTTTTAAGTTGATCTATCGTAACGCCACCACAACTAGCCACAAAGTAAGCTCCTGTCCATAATACTCTCTTGTCTTTCCAGTAAATCTTCTTTAAATGGTCACTGT
>NZ_JADBRW010000469.1:0-9317 GCF_020247025.1 Microcystis sp. M109S1 | reverse complement strand
TCATCAGATAGTTGGTAGCCTGTTAGTTTGTATTCAACAGAACGACTATGTTTTTTGAACCGAGGAAAACCCTTTTTCCCAGTATCTGAGCATCGACAATTATGATAAAATCGACTAATTGATTGCCAGGCTCTATCAGCATCCGATTGACGAGCTTGGGAGTTTAATTTATTAACCCATGGTGTCTCTTTATTGTTAGCTAGTACCGCACAAAGTTTTTGGAGATCATTGCGGGTTGTCCCTTGATTTGACCGCCAATAACGAACACAAAAGTTACGCACAAACTGAGAAGTTCTGATAGCTTCATCGAGTTTCTGATATTGCTCTGGTGTTCCGTTTTTTAGCTTCGCTTCTACGACTAGCATCTAACAATCCTCGACCCTTGGCTAGGTTAAGTATAACAGAGTTCGCCGTTTACCCACAGATGGTGTTGATATTCTGGTCGGATTTCATCCCCCGCAAAGCTGAGTATCTTGTCGAAAAATGTAGCGGGGGCATTCATCCGACATTTTAGATAATCATTGCATCTCCATGGTATCTATTTTGGCTCTGGTTTCTTCCTCTAATTGCCACTCTCCCTGCGCCAGTCTTGAGAGGATTTCTTGTCGCCACTTGCTTAATTGTTCCTGAAAAGCAGCCCTTTGTAGATCGTTGCGCCAGAAAATTAGGGCTGATTCGCCAGTTTGCGGATAATAATTTTTACGCTCTCCAGCGACGCGGAAGCCAAAATGCTCGTAGAGTGCGATCGCTGACTGGTTCGACACCCTCACCTCTAGCGTAGCCCTTTCCAGTTGTCTTTGTACAGCCTTCTCCAGAAGTTTGTAGAGAAGCAGTTTTCCTAATCCTTGTCTTTGATAGTCGGGGTAAATTGCCAGAAGGGTAATATGCGCTTCTTCGAGAATTGCCCAAAAACAAGCCAATCCGATGATGGTTTCCGGATTGCTGGGTAGGGAGAGAATTAATAATTCACTGTTGGGGTTGTTTAATTCCCGTTCATAACCAGATAGGGTCCAAATACCGCCGAGACTGGTGCGATCAAGGGACTCCATCCCAGCAATATCTGCGTATTTTGGGGTTTTAAGCTCGATTTTTGGCATTTATCGGGGAACGGGTGGAGATAGGGGATGGGGGATGGGGGATGGGGGTTGGGAAGAATAAATAAAAATAATCTCCTGAATACTGACTTCTAACCCAATGGTAGATGTGGGATTTTTGCAGGAGTTCTATTTTCTGACAAAGATAAGCAAAAGTTATTTATTGACTGCAAAAACTTGAGAATATTTAAATTAACATTCCGCAATATTTACAAATTCTTAAAAATTAATTGAGAAAGATTTTTATTTAACAACGATGTTGCAGTGGTAACAGCGATTTGATAGGATTTCATAGTGGGTTATTCTGTGCTTTTTTGGGTAGCAATAGTTGAAACCCTTGTCACACCTAGAAGGTGATCCTAATTAAAACGGTTAAATCAGTCAATTTCACCCACAACGATGATCTTTTTTTTGTGTAGTTTTATTGCAAAAAAAAAGTTTTTTTGACAAAAAGCACAAAGTATGATAGCAACCAACGTATTTCTGGCTGCGAGTAATTATTGTAGAGGGGGAGAAGGGAGGGGGGAGAAGGGAGAAAAAGCTACTGAAACATCACCCATCTTAATTTTTTTGGGCGGCCATGGTTAAGGGTTGTCATCCGGTTATTAACATTTTCACGATAATTCTCAAAATCGAATAGTATAGATTGAAATAACTCAATGTACGCAAACCTATGGATGGCAGCTTAATCCTGTTCAATATTCTCAATCCGCCGGTTTTGTTCTTTTTCTTAGGAATGCTGGCAGTATTTTTTAAATCCGACCTAGAGATTCCCCAACCACTGCCTAAACTCTTTTCTCTCTATCTTTTGATGGCGATTGGTTTCAAGGGAGGTTATGAACTAGCGAAAAGTGGCATCAATAACCAAATCGCTTTAACTTTGATTGCCTCTGTGGTTATGGCTTGCATCGTTCCCATTTACACTTTCTTTATCCTGAAAATTAAACTCGATAGTGCCAATGCAGCAGCGATCGCGGCAGCCTATGGTTCCATTAGTGCCGTTACTTTCATCACCGCCAGTTCTTTTTTAGAAAAACTTCATATTTCCTATGGCGGTCATATGGTAGCGGCCTTAGCTTTAATGGAATCGCCAGCAATTGTAGTGGGTTTAATCCTGGTGCGAGTCTTTAAAGAGAAAAATGGCGAAGAAGAAGCGTTTTCTTGGTCAAAGGTTCTACATGAAGCCTTTTTAAATGGTTCGGTATTTCTCTTAGTCGGTAGTGTTGTTGTTGGTATGCTCACGGGGGAAAAAGGCTGGGAAAAATTAGAACCTTTCACCCAAGAGATTTTTTATGGTGCTTTAACTTTCTTTCTCCTTGATATGGGATTAGTGGCGGCGAAAAGAATCCGAGAATTAGGCAAAACTGGTTCTTTTCTCATCGGTTTTGCGGTGCTCATTCCCGTCATCAATGCTATGGTGGGCATTCTCATCGCTAAGGTTCTCGGATTTGAACAGGGCAATGCTTTATTATTCGCTGTTTTGTGTGCCAGTGCCTCTTATATTGCTGTTCCTGCGGCCATGAGAATGACTGTTCCCGAAGCGAATCCTAGTTTATACGTTTCTATGGCCTTGGCTTTAACTTTTCCTTTCAATATCATCATCGGTATTCCTCTGTACCTAGAGATGATTAAAATCATTGGCTGTGGAGTCTAAAAGGCCCGGCGGTTTTAAAATAATTCCTGTCAAAATTGTTCGCTTTCACTTGTCCCTTTTTTACTTAACTACCATGCTTGAATCCCCGCATCCTTCCCTACAAACTGTCAAAAAAGTAGATATAATTGTTAGTCATGCTTTTCTGGAAGAAACCTTAAGCGCTCTTGATGTTGTCGGAGTTTCCGGTTATACCGTCTTTGGCAGTACTTCGGGAAAAGGTGATCGAGGTTTATCCTGTGATGACTTGGATTGTGATTACAGTGGTAACTACATTATGACGGTTTGTAATAGTGACGAACAACTTGGTCGTCTGATCGATAAAATTCAGCCTTTTTTAAAAAAAGCTGGCGGAATTTTTGTAGTGACTACGGCCCAATGGCTAAGTCATTAGACCTCTTGTAAAAATCAAAAATTGTCGTAAGTAGGGAGGCACAATTATTGGTAGGATGGGTTAGCGCACTTCGTAACATGAGCGGGCGTTGGGTTTTATGCTTCAACCCAACCTACGTTCATCTTATATTTAATTCCACCCACCTACTTAGTTAATTAGGAGTCAGCAGTCAGGAGAACGATCTTTTCCGGTTTAGAATTTATCTGTATCTGGTCTGGGGCCAACAGCACCGGCGGGATTAACAAAAAGATTGCCCCCGGCTTCATTTTGGAAGATACAATCGATTTTCGGTTTGCCTTCCAAGGGACCGGTATAACCAAAAGTATTCATCCGGTTTTTACAACTTTGTACCTGCTGTCCATCGACTAATTTTTGTTGTTCTAAAATTGACCAGTTATTGCGTCGCAAAACGCAACCGGGTTGCATAACCGGTTGGGTAACAAAAACATTAAAGGGGTTAAGAGTGACATAAACCCGCAAATCGGTGACAATGGCACTGGCCCCAAATTGCACGCATAATTCCGCATTGGGGGCGCTGCGATCGATTACTTCCCGGGAAGCGACGTTTTCGGGGCTAAAATTAGCGGTAGAACTGAATACCAGACCGAGACCCACCCCTAGTACAAAAATACCGCCAATCAGGGCGATCATGGCATAGTTTAATTTTGCCAATAGGCCTCCGGAGGTCGAAGCGCGGGAGTCATCACCATAGGAGCGGTCATAATCACGATCGCGCGATCGGGGAGGAGTATAACGAGGTCTTCTATTCATAGAAATTTCTGATGTGGCCGCTATGGCGGTCAGTCGTTAGCTATTAGCTTATCACTGTTCTATCCTAGCAACCCGGGGGATAACCGACAGGATAGGTCTAGTATAGAGCTATATCGTTTTTTTTGAGGTTAGTATGCTATGGTGGATCACTAAATAGAGTAAGTCAGCCTAATCCAAGTTTCTATGCTAGATATTAGCTAGACAAATTCGGAGCGGAGGAACCACATTTGGGGGCGTATTTCTAGATTTTTTAGCCTAGAAAAGGATATCTCTCTATCCTAGCCCGTCAGCTAACTTCGTCGGCGTGGGGGGGAAGACTGAAACATCACTACATTCCTAGCAATGTCTTGATCGGTTCAGTTATGTCGCTGATACTACTTGATAGTGATAACTTACAGGAGACATTGTATATGGGGATTCTCATGCAGGTTCACCGATCACAACAATTTTAAGATTTTCCGTCGATAACCATATTTTTTGTGAGTTTGCTGTACATTCGGGCAAACTTTTAGTCGTATCGAGAAACCGAAAGTAAAAACAGGATCAAAAATGCTGGAATCTTTACCAATGTGGATTGCTGCGATGACTTTTATTGCAGTCATTGTGGTGATTATGTTCGAGTGGCTTCATATTACCGTAGCGGCTTTACTGGGGGCTTTAATCTTAGTTTTTACCCATATCATGACTCTCCAGGAGGCGATCGGTTATATCAGTCGCAGTTATGCCACTCTCGCCCTATTTTTTGGGGTAATGGTGTTAGTGAGAGCCTTTGAACCAACGAAAATTTTTGATTATTTAGCAGCACAAATGGTGCTTTTAGCCAAGGGACAGGGCAAATTATTACTAATAGGAATTGTCGCCATTACTACCCCAATCTGTGCGGTATTACCCAACGCTACCACGGTGATGTTATTAGCCCCGCTGATTCCTCCCTTAGCTCAAGATATCGGTGTGGATTTTGTGCCGCTCTTAATCCTGATGGTTTTCGTGGCCAACAGTTCCGGGTTATTAACTATTGTTGGTGATCCCGCTACTTATATCGTCGGTGATTCTATTAATATAACCTTCATGGAATACCTACAGCGTTTGAGTTTAGGTGGTGCCTTGGCAGTAATTACCATTCTGGTTATGTTACCTTGGTTATTCCCGAAAATCTGGCGGACAAAATTCGAGCATTTAGAAGAATTACCCCATCCGAAAATTAATCATCCTCGCGTCTTAGCGGTGGGGGGAATTATCGTCTTTTTAGTCTTATTTTTATTCGTCGTCGGTGAATCTTTTACCGTACCTATTGCTCCTGCGGCGGTTGCTTTGATGGGGGCCACTTTAGCCCTACTTTTAGCCCAGCAATCGAAAATAGATACGGTTCATAATATTCTCCGGGATGTGGACTGGAGTACCCTATTATTTTTTATGTCGATTTTTGTCCTAATTGGCGGCTTAGAAAAAACTGGGGTAGTTAATAGTTTATCGGGATTTCTGGCGATAATTTTAGGCAAAAATATCTTTTTAGGTTCTCTAGTCTTGCTGTTTTTTGTCGGTTTGATTTCCAGTGTCGTTCCCAATATTCCCCTAGTGGTGGCCATGGTTCCACTACTGAAACAGTACCTTGTTAATGTTAATTTAGTCGGGACAGAAGTTCTTTCTCCCGATTATGCCGGTTCTTTTCCCCCGTCCGTTTTACCGCTTTTCTACGCGATGATGTATGGGGCCACCCTAGGGGGTAATGGTACTTTAGTGGGGGCTTCTTCTAATATTGTCGCCGCCGGCATCGCTGAACAACACGGGGGCAAAATTACCTTTCATACCTTTCTGCGCTACGGCCTACCAGTGATGTTTACTCAGTTAGTCGTCTCGGCAATGTATATGTTAATTTTCTTTGTCTAGTCTATATCTGGGGGGCATTAATGTTAAGTTCGCCTAAGATTGACAAAAACGTTAACATTGATTAACATTCTCCTATCGTGCTAGATAATCTGGATTGGTCGGCGATCGTGAACAAAAAAATCTCTGTTTTAGCACCAGATTTATCCGGTGGTGGTGGCACAAGAGTCTATTTGATTGCTCAAGTCTTGCAACAGCTAAACTGTCAGGTGACGGTCTATGGCCCGATTTTTGGCCAGGAAATCTATCCAACCCCACCGCAGAATTTACCGGTGGTATCGGTCCAAGGCAATAATTATCCCCAGTTTTTTGGCCAGATCAAAACTTTACTCGATCGCCTCTCCGGAGAGATTATCTATGCGGTTAAACCTCGTCCCACCAGTTTCGGCATCGGCCTACTAAAACGTTTTTTTTCCCCACGTCCCCTAATTCTCGATATTGACGATTGGGAAATGAGTTGGTTTGGTGGCGATCAATGGTCCTATCGTCCTTATCCCCGACAATTAGCTAGGGATATCCTCAAAAAAAATGGTGCGCTTAGAGACCCAAATCACCCTCTCTATCTGCGTTGGATGGAAAATTTAATTAACCGCGCCGATGGGGTGACGGTTAATAATCAATTTTTGCAAAAGCGTTACGGGGGGATTTATTTACCGAATGGCAAGGATACGCAACTTTTCGATCCCAATCTCTACGATCCCGTCGCTTGTCGTCAAAAATACGGTTTATCTGCGTATAAAGTCTTAATGTTCCCGGGTACGGCTAGACCTCACAAAGGTTTAGAAGATGTCTTAATCGCTTTAGATCAAATTGGTGATCCTGATTTTAAATTGGTGGTGGTGGGAGGTCGCCAAATCGGGGACGGCTATCTGGATAGTTTGTTGGAAAAAGGCCAACCTTGGTTAATTCATTTACCTGCTCAACCGATCGATCGAATGCCGGAAGTTGTGGCCGCTGCTCATGCTATTATCGTTCCCCAGAGGGATGAAGCTACGGCTAACGCCCAATTTCCGATTAAACTCACCGATGGTATGGCGATGGCTAAACCGATTATTTCCACTAAAGTGGCAGATATTCCCGAAATTTTAGCTGATATTGGCTATTTAGTCGAACCTCGATCGCCAGAGCAACTAGCTGTCATAATTAGAGAAGTTTTTAATCATCTCGACTTGGCTAATGCACGAGGACTAAAAGCGAGAGAGCGCTGTATCGCCTCCTATAGTACCACCGCCATGGCGACAACTCTCTCTGGCATAATTACTTCTCTGGAAGGGAAATATTAGAGTGTAGGGAGTAGGATAATTGACCGTTGACTATTTACTTTATTACTTATAGCGATGAATCCTAATCAAATTCTCCTTAAATATACGCTTAAATACTGGATATTAGTGGTTTCCAGCATTGTTATAGGCTTTGTCAGTACCATATTTAATGGGGTAGGAACTGTTTTAGTTATCCCCTTACTAATTTCTTTTATTAATCCCGAAAATGATATCTTAAAAAATGCCCCTCAAATTATCAAAAAGCTGCTCTCGGTTTTCGAGGTTTTCCCAGTCGATACTCGTTTTTTCTGGATGTTTGCGGCGATATTAGGGATTTTAATTCTCAAGCACATTACCAATTTTGTCAGTAATTTACTAGGCACTTACTTGTCTTTAATTATGGCAAAAGATATGCGAATTGATTCAGTTATTCTGCTGCTAGAAGTGGATATAGATTATTATGTAAAAAGTAAAATAGGAGATATTTTTAATCGTTTCATGTCGGAGATTAATCGAGCCGTAGCATCGATTAGAAATTACATAAACCTGATTAAGATTATCGGCACAGCTTTCATGTACTTAGCTATTTTATTATCAATTTCTTGGCAATTAACTATTCTTTCTAGTGTTTTGGGTGGCTTTTTAGGTCTGCTTAATCAATACTTTGTCAAGAGATCGAAAAAGTTTGGAGAGATTATCACCGTAACGGCTAAACAGCAAACTAATAAACTGTTGGAACTATTAACTGGAATTCGCCTAATTAAAGCGGTAGGCAATGAAAGATACGAATTAGAATCTATTGTGGAAGATATCGAAGCCCGGGAGAAAGCTGGTTTAGATGCCCAGACTAATAATGCTGTAATCGCTCCGCTTAATGAAATAGGTGGAGTTGTTATTATTGCCTTAATTATTATTGCTGGTCGTTATCTTTTTAATGAACAACTTCAAGCTTTAGCGACAATTTTATTGACCTATCTCTATGTACTTTTCCGGGCATTGCCGATAGTTAGTCAGATTAACGGTGCTAGGAGTAGTCTATTGGGGGATGTTTCCGCAGTAGAGGTGGTAGCGGATTTTCTCATTCGAGAGAATAAACCATTTATGAGCAATGGCTCTATTCCCTATCAAAGATTAGAGACAGGTATTCATTTTGATAACATCCAATTTTCCTATCCCAGTCATCAAGAATTAGTTCTCAAGGGCATCGATCTTTGGATTCCAAAAGGAAAAATGATCGCTCTTGTTGGTGCTTCGGGGGCTGGAAAATCGACAATTGCTGATTTATTACCACGCTTTTATGATCCTACAGCCGGGAGGATTCTTTTTGACGGTCACGATTTACGGGATTATGAGATCAAAACTGTGAGAAAAGCCATGGGAATAGTCAGTCAAGACACTTTTCTCTTTAATAATTCTCTCCGTTTTAATATTGCCTACGGATTAAGCGATGTTAGTGATGCAGAAATTTTAGCAGCGACAAAAAGGGCGAATGCCTACGAGTTTATCTCCAAACTGCCGGAAGGACTGGATACGGAAATTGGCGATCGGGGAGTGAGACTTTCGGGAGGACAAAAACAAAGATTAGCGATCGCTCGTGCCTTACTGCGAGATCCGGATATTCTCATTCTCGATGAAGCCACCAGTGCTTTGGATACAATTTCTGAGCGTTTAGTACAGGAAGCGATCGATGAACTCTGTCGCGAGCGGACTACTCTTGTGATCGCTCACCGTCTTTCCACAGTTCAAAAAGCCTATCAAATTGTGGTGCTGGACAAGGGAAAAGTGGCAGAAATCGGCAATCATGAGGAATTATTAGCTCAAGGTGGTCATTATGCCCGTTTACACGCTCTGCAATTTAGTGATAGCAAAGAGGCCGACTCTAAGAATAGGGAAGATGAGCAAAAAAGAAAAGCTTATTTATCCTACGAAGCGAGAAGTAGTCTTAATAGTCTTTTAGGTTCTCTGCGTCTAGTATCTGAAGATTTAATCGAAGATTCTCAGGAGAAACAGGAAATTTTAGAAGAATCCTGTAGTTCGGCCATGCGACTTCTCCATATTATCGAAGACTACGAGTATTCCTCGACTCGATAGCTCTCCTGCAAAAATCAAAAATTGTTGTCATAGTTAGTAAAAGTATAGTCAAATATAGACAGACTGAATTCCATTTCAGAAATTCCCTTCACTTTTACTTCGAGAGATTAATTCTCCTTGGGTGAACTACGCACCTCTCTATCCCATAGCGGTTAAACGCATTTGGGAAT
>NZ_JADBRW010000468.1:0-5143 GCF_020247025.1 Microcystis sp. M109S1 | reverse complement strand
TCAGTCTGTAGAGCGACCATAAGACCAGAACAGAGTAAATCTGTTAAGGCAGGTGCGGAACCCCGCAAGGGAAAGAAGCAGAAACCTAAATCGTGAGGTTTGGGAATCACCGTCCGTTTACGGCGGTGAGGATGTCAATCTAAACAAAAGTAATGCCACTGAGGACAAAATAGACATCCATACTTGTAGTATAGGCAGGATGTATTTACATTGTCAATACTTTATTAACACACCCTACGAGGCTCTAGGCTTATTGACAGATAAAAATCAATTCAGGGTAATTTTAGGCTAATCTGCGACTTACCGACTTATAATAAAAATGTTCTTGCCAAAGAAGCTGTAGCTAACTGCTTATAGCGGTTCTCGCATCTGCGAGGCACAGTTTAACCTTTGCTGATTAAGCTTTTCAGAATCGATAATGTACCTCTTGTGAACAGGAAACGCTATAACTGAATCTGCTAGGATGCTATCACAGAATAGAAGACTACATCTATTAATTGCTGAGGCAGAACTAAGTTTAACCGCTCTTTTTTTACTACTTCTATCGCTTTGGGTCCAAAAAATTAGGCATTTTCGGTTTACCATAGTCAAAGTGTACTTTCTAGGCCGATGACTTTGACTAAAAACCCCGTGATCAGAAACCGTCGTTTTTCCCCGCGCAATCTCTTTGAGACTTGCATGGCCCTATTGGTGTTATGCAATTATATTCTGGTTATTTTCGATTTAACCTATATTCCCCTGCGAGATTTTTGGTTACAGGGACGCTTGCAAATAACTTTATTAAGATTTAATGAACCAATAAAACTCGGACCGATTGCCTTTCAAGAATTACAAATACCTCCCGATAAACCCCTAGAAATTCCCTTTGTTAAAGGAATCGCTAAGTATGATGTGGTGAAAGGGATTAAACCCTATCGCAGTACCAGGGAATATTTAGATACGGTTAATAAACTTAATGAACTAATTAATCAAAAGCTTTTTAACCCAGAGTTTAATTTGCAAGAATATCGCCAAGAGATTGAGAAAATTTTAGACAATTTGCGCCAAAAAAGTATCAATTTGGTCGATAATAATCCCTTTGCCTTGGCGGAGAAAACTGGGACCTTAGAGAAGATTAAAAATAAAATGCGGTTGCGGGTTTTTAAAACAGAAAATGTTTCCGCAAAAGCAGCCTTTCAGAAGTTTTGGAGTTGGGATTATCTCAGTCAAAATGGCTGGGAAAAAGAGTTGAAGTTTTTTAATCAAGAAATTCAACCTTTAATAGAAACTAATTATTTTCGTCCCCTAGGAGAAGATGGGAGACCGATAGATAACTTTGAGGCGATCGATTTTTTATTTGGTACCATCTTTTTCTGGGAATTTATGCTGAGAACTTGGTGGATTGCTCGCACTCATAAAGGCCTGCGTTGGCGCGAGGCTATGTTATGGCGATGGTACGATATTTTTCTGTTTATTCCTATCTGGAGATGGCTGCGATTTATTCCTACCGTTATTCGCCTAGATCAAGTTAAAATTATTAACTTAAGACTGATTAAAGAACAGGCAGTTAAAGGCCTAGTTGCGCTAATTTCTAAAGATGTTACTGAGATAATTGTCCTGAGAATCATTAATAAAATTCAGGAATATATTCGACGGGGACAAGTGGAGAAATTTCTTGATAGCTCTCTCAATGGCGGCTATAATAATCTCAATGATACTAATGAAGTTATCGAAATTTTTCGGTTAGTAGTTAATAGTACTGTTGACAAGGTTTTACCGCAAGTTAAACCAGAAGCGGAAGCTTTAATTAAATACAATATCGAGAAAATTCTCAGTCAAACTCCCGCTTATCAAAGCTTATTGCGATTACCCGGCATGAAAGGTTTAAAAACTGACTTGAGCAATCGTCTATCTAGTCAATTGTATCAATCTTTTGTTAACATAGCGGAAAAGATTACCCAGGAAGACGAAGTTTTTGAGCGTTTAGTTCAGCAATTAGTCCAGCGTTTCGGGCAATCTCTCGCTGGGGAATTACAATCCCGTCACAGTTTAGAAAGAATCGAGATGTTATTAATTATCTTCCTAGAAGAAGTGAAATTAAACTATGTACAAGAATTCTCGGATGAAGACTTAGAAACTATCCTTGAACAAACTCGCTTACTCAACTCTAAAAGTGCAGAAATTACCCCAGTAGAAAACATGAATCCCCGTCGTCTTCCCTAAAAATTAGTGATCATTGATTAGGTAATACTAAATCCGTTAAGTATAGGCTACTTATAAGTATAGGCACTCATGCAAAAGGTGGAATAAATAATCAGTCTTTAATAACCAGATTTAGTATAATATTGCTTGACATTTTGATCACTTTTGTACTAAAATATCCGATGAAAAATCCCTTACTCAATTAATCTAATTATCTACTCCCATGTTAACAAAAATTATTCTTGGTTTACTTTGGTTATGCTTCGGATTATACGCTTTTTTACTAGCACCCCCCGATCAACCAGATACAATAAATTTAATTATCAATCTTTCCACTGGCAAATGGCAAGATATCAACCCGTTAATTATCGCTCTTTTTAACCTGATGGGAGTTTGGCCACTTATCTACACTAGCCTTTTAATTATCGATGGTCGTGACCAAAAAATCATCGCTTGGCCCTTTGCTTTTGCCTCCTTTGCTGTGGGTGCTTTCGCTATTTTACCCTATCTAACTCTCCGTCAACCTAACAGCAATTTTACCGGTAAAAAAAATCTGGTCATTAAACTTTTAGACTCACCTTGGTTGGGAGTAATTGCCCTAATTACTGCGGCAATTTTAATCGCTTACGGATTAATTAACGGCAATTGGTCTGATTTTTGGCATCAGTGGCAAACTAGCCGTTTTATTCATGTTATGAGTTTAGATTTCTGTCTTTTAACCCTATTATGTCCAATTTTGCTGCAAGATGATCTAACCCGACGGGGATTAAAAAATCCTTTGCTGTTGCCGGTAATTTCCCTATTGCCTCTAATCGGTCCAGCAATTTATTTAATTATTCGTCCTCGCTTAGGGGAGAATTAGGGGTAAGGTGAAACTCAGCCTAGTTATCAGTTGTTTTTTAACTATTTCTTGACGAGAGAAGTTCATATTTAACAGAAATTATGCTGAGGTTCCCCTAAAATACGAGTCAAGAGATTAATGTCCAGATTAGAAGGAGTGTTTAACCTTGTTAGAGAGTCAAAAACCACCTCGGATTTACTGCTTTCAAGCTGATTATCTTGCCTCCCAACAATTTAACCCCCAAGAGATTCCCGCTTGGTTATCCTTAGAGGTAAACTGGCAGGGTTATAGAATTCACACCCTACCCTGGGTAGCAGACGTAGCTAGGGTATTAGGATTATTAGCGATCGAAGATACCCCCCAAGGGTGGCAAGATTATTTAGAAAGCTTGGGATTAGCCAAAATTAGGTTAATGGACAGCGAGGAGTTTTTTGAGGATAAATCTTTATCGGGATGTTAAAAATGCCCTATAATTGGCAATTTAGTGATGATTCTACCGGTCAATTTATGCCCTATAAACTACTTTTCGTCTGTTTAGGAAATATCTGTCGTTCTCCCGCTGCCGAGAATATCATGAATTATCTGATTGAACAAGAAGGATTAAGCAATAAAATCCTCTGTGATTCTGCGGGGACTGCCGGTTATCATATCGGTTCTCCTCCCGATTCTCGCATGAATACGGCGGCCAAAAAACGAGGTATTACTCTGCAAGGGACAGCTAGACAATTTACCCGCGAGGATTTCGAGAATTTTGATCTAATCTTAGCCATGGATAAAGCCAATTATCAAGATATTTTATCCCTAGATCGGACAGTAAAATATCAAGAAAAGGTCAAGTTAATGTGTGACTATGCCCGTTATCACCCAGAAAAAGAAGTTCCCGATCCCTACTACGGTGGTCGTGAAGGTTTTGACCGCGTAATCGAGCTACTTTTAGACTCCTGTGGCAGTCTTTTGGAGGACGTAAAAAGCAAAATTTAAGTTTTTTATTTCAGCTAATCGATTAATCTATGTTCGAGGGAAAAACGAACCAATTCGGCGCGATTGTTAGTAGTTGTTTTCCTGAGTAAACTACTAACATATTTCTCGATCGTGCGAGAACTAAGATGCAGTTTTTGCCCAATTTCACTATTAGAAAGTCCCCGGGCTAAATGTTCTAACACTTCCCGCTCGCGATTCGTTAACTTAAAATCGTCCTGTAAAGAAGAAGTTAAAACAGCGGTAGTTTTGGGGCTTTCTTCCGGTTTTAATTTCTGATATTGACGTTCACTTTGCACCATTTGCGATCGCTCTAAAAGATTGCGAATAACTGCTTTTAATTCCTCCATCTCAAAAGGTTTAGGAAGATAGATATCACAACCCACTTGATAACCGCGGATTCTTTCCTCTGTTGACCCTCTTTCGGTTAAAAAAATTACTGGTAATAACCTAAATTCTGGCTGTTGCCGCACCTTAGTCACCAAAGAATAACCGTCTAAACGGGGCATTTTGATATCCGATACCAAAAGATGGGGATGATAGGTATCCAATAAATTCAAAGCTTCCAAACCATTACTCGCCGCCACCACACTATAACCTGCTAATTCTAAATAGTCTTTGACCGCTAAGCGGATACCGGGGTCATCATCGGCAATTAGAATCAAAAGAGGCATAGAAATTAACAGGACAAGGTTTTTTCAGTATTGATAGCCTAGCACCCTCCGCTCGTCACAATTGTCCATCAAGCTACAGAGGCCGTTGTAACTGATATTATACTAGCAGTTAGCAATCAGTCTTTTCAGTAATCAGTAATCAGTAATCAGTGATCAGATGTGATTTTTCAGCTTTTTTCGCCCCATCTCCGGCGCTCCCCGCTCCCCCACTCCCTGCTCCCCACTCCCCCAACCCCTTTTTTACTTTTTACTTTGAAGATCATTTTTTAGTTAGGGTTTGCTGAATAAATCTAAAAACCTTATCCAACAAGGTTTTTAGACTTTTTTTCCCTCAAAAAGTGCCGCCCCTTGGAGTGATTGGGGGGAAAATTCCGGGACTTTTTCCCTGAAAATTAGGTAATTGACCACCTGAAAATGGGTAAAACCCCACACCCCACACCCCAACCCCCAACCCCCAACCCCCAACCCC
>NZ_JADBRW010000467.1:0-17492 GCF_020247025.1 Microcystis sp. M109S1 | reverse complement strand
GGCAATCGTCATAATTAGGGTTTGCGGCAAAAAGTTTTTCGTGGGGACAGGGTGTGGGGTGTGGGGTGTAGGGTTTTACCCATTTTCAGGGGGTCAATTACCTAATTTTCAGGGAAAAAGTGCCTAAATTTCCCCCCCGATCACTCCAATGGCTGGCACTTTTTGATTTCAAAAAAGCCTAAAAATATTATCCAACAAGGTTTTTAGATTTATTCAGCAACCCCTAGATATATGTAATTAATTGTGTCTAGCTACTTATAATTACCGAGATGCCAGTAGGGATCGTTAAAGGTTGAGCGGGGGACAAGGAGCAAAAAGCCCCTTGGACCCCAGCGAATAGAGGGTCAAAAGTTATCAAAATATTTGACAAAATTGCCACTTTATGGTAGGAAATTGGGTCATTATTATACCTTAAATTTTAAATTTCATCCCATCCCGTTAAGCCAGAAGACATAACATAACTGGTAACGGTTGCTTCAAAAAAGTTAGCTTTGGTGTGGCCTTCTTTTTTGGTATCGGAGAAGCGTTCCAGATGGGTATAGGGACTTTTGTTATACTTTTCTTCCTTGTATAAAGGCTCAAGTCCGATCGCTTTCAGCCGAATATTAGCGAGGTATTTGGTGTACTGTTCGGTACTGTATTCGGTAATACCTAAAATGTCGTTGCCAACAATGTGATTTGTCCAGCGACATTCGTGTTTAACGGCCGTATCGAACATCTCATAAATCTGTTCAACAGAATGGGAAAAAGTTGCCATGGCTTCGGGAATAAGTTTCTGATACAAACGGACGTGACTTAATTCGTCCCGGTTGATCATTTTGAAAACGTCAGCACTACCGGACATTAGCTGTCGAGAAGCGAGATTATAGAAAAAGATAAAGCCATTGTAAAAATACAAACTCTCTAGCAAATAATCGGCGACAAGGGCGATAAAATAGCTTTCAGTAGTTTGTTTATCGATATATTGCTGGTAGAGACTAGCAATAAATTCACAGCGATCCCTGAGAACTTTATCGGTGCGCCAAAAGTCATAAACTTCGCCTCGGCGATCGGAGGGAATAATCGTTTCAATTAAGTATTGATAACTTTGATTGTGCATGGCCTCTTGAGAAATTTGTTCCGCCATACAAAGACTAATTTCTGGCGCAGTGACGCTACCTTTTAGGTGGGGAATATTACAGGTTTGCACGGAATCAAGAAAAGTTAGATAGGATAAAATACCATCATAAGCATATCTTTCTTCGTCGGTAAGATGCCCGTATTCAGTCACGTCTTGAGTGATATCTAATCGTTGCGGAATCCAGAAATTTTCGCGCATTTGTTGATATAAACCCACCGCCCAGGTGTAGCGGACATCGTTTAATTGCATCAGGTTGGTGGTGTTACCAAACCAGATCGAACGGTTTTCGATCGCATCATCTCCCGCCGGATTGAAGATCGGGGAAATGGGCATCGAAGGGCAAGAATTAACTAAATGTAAGGACATGATTACTTGGATATTATGGCACTTTTAGGTTATAATATATTTTCGGTAAAAAGTCAAATCTTTTGATTAGGAATAAATTCAAAATCTAGGGCTTCTGCCAAAGTAAATGGGCAATAGTTCGGGAATTTCTCTAGGTTTATCCCTGTTTCAATGGCGGCTTTTTTTCTGGCCTTATTGTAGCATTTTTTTAAATTTTCTTCTGTTAAAAAAATCTTAAGACTAGGGCTATTTTCTAAATCTTCTTCGATTCTTTCGCGATGCTCAAAAAGGGTTAATGCCCAGCTTCTGGTTTGTTTTTCTGGCTCTTGTAAGTATTTTAGTAAATGCCATAAAATCACAGTTAGATTACTTTTAAGGGCTTTCTGTTGACTGATAGACATAGATTTTATTTCTTCAATTAAATTCTCTAAATCTAAATCAGAAAATTGATGATTTTCTAGTAAAGATATGGTTTTCTCTAGCCAGAGATAGTAGTCCTTTTCGTATAAGTTCTTTTCCATAATTATCCCCCTTCACTTGCTTTTATACTCTGTCAATATTATTTTGAGATTTCAGGAAACCAATCCTCATTTAAAGCCTGTTCTATAGTGCAAATTGGAGCTAAACTGACCAAATTTTCAGCCATTCCAGATAATTCGATCAAAGAAATACGAGCTTCTTGAAAAGAGTTGTTAAAAATTTCAATTAGATAAGGCTGTAGACTAGGACTATCGGCAATAATTCTTTTTATGGCACGACGGAAATTCCTAATTTCATTTTTCCATCCTCTTTGATTATATTCTAATTCCGATTCCCAGTAAGCTAGTTTCAGCAAATGTTCTAATAACCGAGTTAAATAACTTTCTAAACTTCGTTTCTCACTTTTACCCATGCTACTAATTTCGTCAATTAAATTCTCTAAATCTAAATCAGAAAACCGATTATTTTCTAGTAAAGATATGGTTTTCTCTATCCAGAGATAGTAATCTTTTTCGTATAAATCACTCTTCATTGCTTAATCCTCTCCGAGAAACTCAGGAAACCAATTTTCATCTAAAATTTGGTCGATTGCTCCAATAGGTGTAGAACTTAAAAGTCTTTTATCGATGCCAGAACCTTCGATAAATAGATGGCAAGCATCCTCATAACATTGCTCAAGAATCTCGGTGAGGTAAGATACTAAGTTTGTATTATAAGTTCCATCCTTTTTGTTGCTAATAATTCTTTTTATTTGAATGCGAAAATTTAAAATATCCCGTCGCCACTTGTTTTTATTGTAATCGCGCTTAGATTGCCAATAAGTTAATTTAAGTAAATGTTCCAAGAGTTTAGTTAGTAACCTCTCTAACTTCTGACGTTCTCTTCTGGACATATCTTTTATTTCTTCAATTAAATTTTCTAAATCCAACTCAGAAAACTGGCGATTTTCTAGTAAAGATATAGTTTTCTCTAACCAGAGATAGTAATCCTGTTCGTATAAGTTCTTTTCCATAGTCCCTCACCTTAATTAACTATAATCTAACCAAATCATCAATGATTATTATCCTCATATTCAGGAAACCAATCATCATCCAAAGCTTGGGCAAGAGTGAGAATTTTTTCCGTGGGCAAAGTATTGATTTTTACTCCCATTTTTCTAGCTAGGATACGAAGGGCTGACTGATAACATTTATCAAAACTATTCTCTAGATAGGACTTTAAACTTGGATTATCATCAAGAACTTCCCATAAATCAATTCTAAAAATAGTAATTTCTCCTTTCCAGTGATTAGCACTATATTGACGTTCCGATTGCCAATAAGCAAGTTGCAGCAAATGTTGGATTATTCTAGTCAATAAACTTGTTAAGGTATGTTTTTCCTTGATACCCATACTTTTAATCTCCTCGAGGAGATTATCTAAATCTAAATCGGAAAATTGATGATTTTCTAGTAAAGATATGGTTTTCTCTATCCAGAGATAGTAATCCTGTTCGTATAAAGTCTTATCCATAGCTGTGATTAGGTGATTAATAAAACTCATTTTATCAGTCCTAATCTTTGATGTAAAAAAATTAAGGTGGGCATTGCCCACCGAAGTTAACCTTAATTAGCGCAACTAGAACAACTATCGTCAGACTCTCGAAAATTGTCCTTTTGTACGGTACGGATATAATAAATCGCTTTACACCCCAATTCCCACGCCATAACTAGGGTATCAAAGATATCTTTGGCAGTGAGACAACGGTTGGGTTCTGCGGGGAAATAAACCCCTTCATTGAGGTTGAATAATAACTCCATAGAAATCCCCGTATCGATCCATTCTTGCATAGTAGCGATCGCTTTCACCACTTGCTGCTGTTCGAGATTTTTGTTCTCTGAATAAAACCAGAAAGCTTCTTCAATAAAAGGTGGTGCGATGGGAACGGTTCCCTTTGCCCATTTATCGTAGAAAAAGCGACTATAAACCGGCAAAACACTAGCGGTACATCCCTGTACCAAACTAGAGGAAGTATTAGGAGCAATGGCGGTAATATGGGAATTACGGATGCCAAATCGTTGAATATCTGCGGCTAATTGTTGCCATCTTTGCGGTTGCACCGCATTATTTAAAAACCATTCCACTGGTTTTGCTCCGATTAATTTACCTTGGCTCCATTCACTACCCAAGAAAGCTTGATAAGCACCGCGTTCTTTGGCTAATTCCATCGAGGAATAGGTACACCAATAGCCAATTTCTTCAAATAAATTACTAATTTCTGACAGGTTATTGTAGGATAATTTCCGTTTAGCTAACCAGTCAGCCAATCCCATCGCCCCTACCCCAATAGTGCGATATTTATCGTTGTGGTTTTTAGCATTATCAAAGGGAGGATTAGTAATATCGATAGTATTGTCGAGAATCCTGACAGCGATTTGACAATTAGACTCGATTTCTTCCCTGTCGATGTTGGCTAAATTAAGGCTAACTAAATTACAGCAATGGGCAGTTTTATCGGGGGTGACATTGCTAAAAGATTCGGTGCATTGTCCTGTTAGAATGCCGTTAAACATTCCCAGATGACGCTTGGGTTCTGTAAAACAGTAGGTGTCATCTCGACGACAGGTTAACTCTACCGATTCAATGCGGATAAACTGAGTGGCCGAACGTTGGGGTTCTTTTAAAGTCCATTGTAAGCGATGAGTTTTAAGTCCCAATTGACCAAGTTGAAATAGTCCGACAGAATTAATCAGTAAACGATATTTTGGTTGACAGAGATATTCTTGATAATTTCCCTTTCCATTTGGCATCAATTTATAGCCACCGTCATCCATAACAGTAACTTTGGAATCAACTCCTAAAGTCTGTAACATTAGGCGAATATCGAGCAAAAATTGCCGGTTAACAGCAGCAATCTGGAGAGACTCGTTAGAACCATTGCGGGCAACTGTTCCATCGGCATCAAGTAAACCAGCTAACCATTCTAAACGAGATTTAATTGTGTAACCATTGAGAGGAACTGTAAATTTACTGGGAATATCTAACGGGAGTTTACAGACGATCCGATCTTGTTTACTGTCATGATATACCGCTAGGGTATCGGTTTCTTTTCTCCAAAAAGTACCTTTTTCAATAGAGCCATTTCCCTGATATTTGTTACGAATAGCCAATAAGGGAAGTAACTCTTTTTTAACTCCGTATAGGTCAACTTCTGGCATTCCATTGTTTCCGTAACTCCCATCTCCAGAAAAGAATCCTGCGGTGTAGGCGTAGGGAAAGTCAAGATCATTTTCTGACTGGATGAGAGGCAGCTGGTATTTAATTAATTTATCTCCTTGTTTGAGGTCTTTTGCCTCGACAATTTCCACGGTTCCCTTGTAGTTTTTCTGAACGTAAAACTTATGGTAGTAAGTACATTCTAAGGCCTCTCCGTTAGAGAAATTTACCTTTAATAAAGGCTGGTTTTCTCCAGTCTTTTTAACTAATACTTCTGACCACTCCAATCCATTCCAGACATTAACATATTCCCCCACCAAATCAGCGATTGCTATTTGTCCTCGGTCAGTAAGAATTTTTGTTTCTCCCGCGACGCATAAATTTACACCGGGGATATAGCCATCATGTTTATTAGGATTAGCGCGATTGATGGTATCTTTGAAGGCAATGTAGGGCATTCCTGTTTCTACTTGGGAACGCATGATACTTTTAAATAAGTCCCGGGCATTGATTTTTTTATAGAGGAGAATCTCTTGATCTAAATTAGCTTCTACTAAACGATAGGCCTCTTCAAATTCTTCCCCCCATAGTTCCGCTAATTCTATACCTAATTTATTGCGAACTTCGTAGGGATCTACTAATGTCCACTCGTCTTTATTTATCACCCGACGCATGAATTCATCGGTGATAACTAATTGGGGAAAAACATCATAAGCTTTGCGTCTTTGATCACCGTTTTCTGTCTGCATTTCCAGAAATTCTGGCACATCTAAATGCCAGATGTCAACACCGATAGTTACTGCCCCGGCGCGTCTTCCCCCCTGATTTACTGCAATAGCTGTATCGTTGAGTAATTTAATCCAAGGAATAATCCCCCCGGAAGCATTAGCTTTCCCCATTACCCAGCTACCAGTGGCGCGAATTCTACTCACATTCACCCCGACACCGCCACCATTTTTTGAGATGCGGGCAGCATTAGTAATCTCGTCGAAAATGCTTTCTAAACTGTCGTCAATGGAGAGGATAAAACAACTGGTTAGGGAACCTTTGGGAGTGCGTAAATTGGCTAAAATTGGGGTGGCGAGAGAGATTTTTCTTTGAGCGATTGCTTGATAAAATTTCTTCGCCCAGGGGAGTCTATTAGCTGGTTCTTCCACAGTGGCAAGCAGTAAGGAACAGGTTAATAATGCCTCTTGGGGTAACTCATTTTTGAGTAAATAACGGCTAGTGATTAACAATGCCCCGGCGTAATCATAATCGATGTCCCAATCAGGATTAATCCAAGAACCAGCTTCTTTTAATTCTGCCTCGGAATAGATGAGAATCCTTTCGTCGTACAGCTGATTTTTAACTTGAGTTTTGACGGTTTTCTCGTAATTTCCGTACTGATAACCCCGGGCTACTAAGGTATCTTTCCAAAGACTCCAAATATGCAATCTTCCCGCCACATAGCGCCAATCCGGTTCCTCTGGACTACACATTTCTAGGGCGCAATTAATTAAATTATCCTGTATTTCCCTAGTGGTAATCCCATCCCGCAGGCGTGTGGTTAAACCCGCTTCTAAGGCGATTGAATTGACTTTTTTGCCCTCACAAGCCCACTCTACCACGTCGCGAATTTTGCCGATATTTAAGCTTGTGGTGGAACCATCGCGCCGAATCACTCTAATTCCATGACTGCCCATATTAGCTAAAGGGGTAGAACGAAAGGGTATTACTTCGTTATTTTTGTGAATGGAGACGGCAGTAGTCAAGGGCTTTGATTGCATAATTAGGAAATTGCGGCGTTAAAAAATTTGACAAATTAATCTATTTGTACTAGAGTATTCTATCAGATTTTCTGGGAAAACACAACATCTAGCGTGTTAAATAATCCTATCACTCTATATATGGTATAGCCAGGATTATTTTGTTCCCTAAAAACAGTGTTTTGGATGACATTTTCTGGAAAAAATTCTTGATTTTTCCCAGAAAACAGTTCTTTTGTATGCTTGACAAAAAAACTATTCTTTGATAGCAAAAACAGATTGACAAAATACTTTTGATCCGATTCTGCTTGACTGCTGAGGAGGTTGTGGTCAGACTTTATTTGTTCTTAACTTTTCGATAATTTAAGACAAGAGTGGATTAAAAGTCAAATTTCCTCTGAGAACCTCTGAGAGAGTGAATTTTCTCTTTTCGCTATTTAGTGGCTTACCGCTAGAATAATAGAACAAAAACGCTATATATAGCGTCTAGCGAGTAGAGGACAAGGATGAAATATTTAGAAGAATGGCGTGATAGCGGGGTGGATGCGGAGTTAATCGAACTCAATGTCACCGGTTTAGCGGGGTTATCTCCCAGTGAATACCTACTCTACTCCCAAGAATTACCGCGACGCAATGATGGCAGAGTTAGGGATGATATTCTCAAGCGTTATGAACATATCAGTCAAGGCGGTTGGTGGTGTTCAGGAATTGACTTATTAACGGGTAATTATGACCTTTGGGGCTGTTTTAAGCCCGATTTTCCCCGTTTAAGCCTTGATAAGGCTAAACCGATTAAGTACGAACATCCTCCCCAAACCCCTACGGGAGTCTTTGCTTTGCGGGTTCCCCTGAAAATTTGGCAAAGGATAGCCCAGCATATCAGTATTAATATTTTAACTGAAGAAGTGGATAATAAGCAAGAGGATCTCGGTTTTTGGTCCTGGGTAATTAAACATCCAGAGATACCTATTTGTCTTACGGAAGGAGCGAAAAAAGCGGGGGCATTACTAACAGCAGGTTATGCGACAATTGCCTTACCCGGAATTCACAATGGTTATCGTACTCCCAAGGACGAATTAGGTAGAAGAATCGGCAAATCTCATCTAATTCCGCAGCTAGAAAAATTAGCTAATTCAGGACGAAAGATTTATCTAGTTTTTGATCAAGAAACTAAACCAAAGAACCAACAAGCGGTTAATTTAGCTTTACAGAGAATGGGTTATCTATTCAGTCAGGCTAACTGTCAGGTAAAGGTAGTTACTTGGGATGCTGCTGACGGTAAAGGGGTGGATGATTTACTAATCAATCGAGGAGAAGATTACTTCCAACAAGTCTATCAAAAAGCTACCTCTTGGGAAATTTGGAAGGCAGCGAGTTTAAATAGTTTAACTCTCCCACCTCATCTAGAGTTAAATAGCCGTTACTTGCCAGATATTGCTATCCCTACATCAGCGCAGTTAATGGCGATTAAATCGGCTAAAGGTACAGGAAAAACTGAGTTTTTAGCTAAGATAGTTAAACAGGCTATTGCCAATCAACAAAAAGTTTTAGTTATTGGTCATCGAGTCAAACTGGTAGAGGAGCTATGTCAACGCTTTGGTTTAAACTATATCAGCAAAGTTAGAGATAATCCTGCGGCACAAATTTACGGTTATGGTTTATGTATTGACTCTCTCCATCCCCAATCACAAGCTAAATTTCATGCGGAAGATTGGCAAGGAGCTATGATTATTATCGATGAGATCGAACAAGTTTTATGGCATGGGTTAAATGGGGATACTTGTAAAACTAATCGAGTAGCAATTTTAAAGTCTTTAAAGTCTCTACTACAAACTGTGGTCGGCAGCGGGGGAAAAGTCTTAGTTGCTGATGCTGATTTAAGTGATATTTCCCTAGAATATCTAACTTCTTTAGCAGCTATTAAACTAGAAACTTTCTTGATTAGTAACGATTGGAAACCTAATTATCAGGAAGCTTGGCGAGTTTATAACTACTCTGATAATACTCCACAACAGCTAGTTAAGGATTTAGTTAAACATATTAAAGAGGGAGGAAAACCTTTTGTTTGTCTATCAGCACAAAAATTAACCAGCAAATGGGGGACAATTACCCTAGAATCTTATCTAAGAAAGCAATTTCCTCAGAAGAAAATTCTGCGGATAGATTCAGAGTCATTGCCAGATTCTAGTCACGCTGCCTATCAAGCGATTGGCAATTTAAATCAGTTGTTGATTAACTATGATATAGTTCTAGCTAGTCCTGCGATCGAAACGGGAATTAGTATTGATATTCAGCAACACTTTACCTCGGTTTGGTGTTTAGCACAGGGAATTCAAACTCCCACTTCTATCGCTCAATTTTTAGGGAGAATTAGAGAGAATATTCCTCGTTATATTTGGTCAGCAGTGTACGGATTTAATCAGGTGGGCAATGGTTCCACTTCTATCCCCAAACTTCTCACCTCTGGACACCGATTAACGGAGGTGAATATTCGCTTACTACACCAATCAGATTTAGAATCTCTTGAGGATTTAGATACAAATTTTCAAGCGGAATCTCTCCTCTGCTGGGCAAAAATGGCTGTGCGAGTAAATGCTTATATGCTTAATTATCGTCAGTCAATCTTAGGTATTTTACAAGCAGAAGGTCATAGAATTAAAGAACGGAATCAGGAAGAAGAACTAGAAATAAATAATCAGTTAACGGAAGCAATTGAAGAAATTAGGGAACATAATTATCGTTCTGAATGCGAGGCAATTGCCAGCGCAGCTGAGATCACGGAATCAGAATATCGTTGGCTTAAAAAACAGTTAATTAAGTCAGTGAAAGAAAGGAGAATTATCAGGAAATATGACCTATACAAACGCTATGGAATCCCCGTCACACCGCAATTAGTGATTAAAGATGATCAAGGATGGTATCAAGAACTACGCTTACATTACTTTTTGACAATTGGGCGACAATTTTTGTGCGATCGAGATGCTTTAATTGCCCGTAAACTGATAGAATCAGGTCACGGAAGTTTATTTATTCCCGATTTTAATGGTAGTCAATTAGGAGTGATTATCGGGACGTTAGAAGTGTTAGGAATTCCCGTATTATTAGCTAACCCTGAAAGAGAATTAACTAATCATGATGCCGATTTACAAAAAATGGCCGAAATCGCCATTAAAAACCGCAACGAGATTAAAACTATCACCAAGATTAACCTCTCTAATACTTCCCGTCCTCTGACGATTATTCGTAATTGTTTGAACTTGTTAGGTTATGAATTAACCAGCAAGGGCAGCCAGAGAATTGCTAAAAAATCTCTAAAAGTTTATCAGATTGTTGCCCCTCAGGATGGTAGAGAACAAGTGTTTCAACAATGGTTATTTAGAGATGAAAAATGTGCGGGAAGTTCTGAGATTTGGTATGAGGACTATCTCTTTTCTCTCACCCAGAAACCATCTCTAGGCGAACCGGAAAATGCTTATATTCAATTAAGTCTAGAATTATAGTCTAGCTATGGGGAAAATTGCCTATTTAAGCGACTTTTTTGCCTAAAATGACCACATCAGCCAGAAAATCGTCTAGATCGGCAATTTGAGGTAAATAACCCCATCGTTGAAAGCCGAATTTTTCAAAGAGACGAATACTGGCTTGATTGTGGGCAAAAATAATACAGATAAGATTAGATATACCCAATTTGGGACAGCGATTCAGGGCATATTCTACTAATAATTTACCGATTCCACGACCTTGATAATCGGGGGCAATATATAAACTAACCTCTGCCGTTTTTTGGTAAGCGACACGACCATAAAACATCTGTAAACTCAGCCAACCCACCACCCGACCTTCGATCGCTATTACCAAGATGGGATACTGTTCAGGATCGTGCTTTTTAAACCATTCTCGCCGACTTTCGAGGGAAATAGGCTTTAAATCTGCGGTTGCCTTGCGAGTGGGAACAGCAGCATTATAAATCTCGATAATTGTTGGTAAATCTGTTTCTTTGGCCTCGCGAATAATCATAGAATATCAAGTAAAAAGTAAAAAGTAAAAAGTAAAAAAATAATATTTCTTATTTTCTACCTACCTATCGGGTTGATTCTCAGGATGAAGTATAACCTAATTTTGCCTTGTCTCCTAACTTCTGAATTCTGTTATATCTCTCAATCTTACTTTAAAATTGAGTTTGATAGCGGACGGTAAACTCATTCAAATTGTAATCGTAGGAAAAGCGGATAAAAGACTGGGAATTGACTCGATAGACGGTTTCCAAATTGGGAAGAATATTAAAATCCGTTGCCCTGATCGCATTACTAACCGCATTCTCCACATCATACACGACTCCTTGGGCTAAGAGGGGAATCGCCAACTGAACCACTCCAAATTGAATTAATTGTTCTGTATTTTTCCCCTGTAAACCATTAAAAACCGACAGCAATTGTTCCCCCAAAAGTCGAACGATTTCTCCTTGGCTGCGGGGGGGAGTGCTGGTTAATTTAACTAGGGGAGTATTAAGCAATCCCTCATCTTCACCTCTAGCAAAAGCCACTGCTTGTAAACAATTAGCAGCTTTTTGTAATTCTGTATCTGTATAGTTTTCCTCTAGGGGAAAAGGTGGACTATCGGGACGAATTTGGCACACTTCATTGATATTACGTCCTAAATTTGGTAGCAAGCGGTTTAATTCCCCTTCAACGCTGAGGGTGACATCGATCCTTTGAATGCGATTGAGGCTATCATCGGGAATTTCATTGCTAGGAAAATCTCCCCCCGGACGGGAGATAGCAAAATCGCGAGATTGAGAAAATTCGCTGAGAATTGTTCGCAGTTGAATATTAACAAAGGGATTAAAAAGTCCCAACCCGCGACTAGAATCGAAAACAATAACATTTTGATTGCGTCGGTTAAGAAGAAAACGAGTATCGATGTAACTAACCCGTCCTCGATCGAGATTAATCACTCCATTGGTTTGTAATTTCTCCAGTGGAGTGAGCGGACCGTTCAAGGTTAAAGCACCACTAAAATCAAATTGATACAAAGGTTCTTGTTCGATTGATAATCCTGCTAAAGACACTTGGAAATTATTTAAAACTGGAGTAATATTTGTCGTCTGAGGAATGTTGAGAGGCTGCAGCCAGCGACTCACTGGTTTATCCGTTTCTTGATTAATTTCTGCTGTGCGAGGAAGAAAAACTTTACCCCTAGAAAGACGCACATTACCCCCGATAATTGGTTGCTGAATTGTTCCTGTCACCATGGCATTCCCAGCAATTAATCCCCGATAAAGACCATTAATTGCTATATCTCCCTCTTGAATATTAACTGTTAACGGATTAGGATTATTTTTGATGGCTTGAAAGAAAGGTAAAACTCCCACCACAGAAATTTGTCTGTCAGCGATCGAGCCTTGTAATTCCTCTACTGTTAAGCTTTCAGGGGTTAACCCAATGCGGCCATTTACGGTTAAAATCTCTGGAAAAGCAACACTGCGGATAGCGGCATTATTAAGAGTAACTATACCATTTGCTTCTAAATCTTTGATTTTTAAGCCCTCTTTTATATCTAATCTTCCCATCGCTGAAAGAACTACCTCTCCCTCACCGTTAACCCATTCGATGGCGTTTTGACTGATAGCTTCAATTAATTTGATTCCATCGGTTCCCAATTTTGCTTGGATTTTTAATTGATCATTACCCGGTAAGGGAGGATAGGGAATGCTGGCATAGATTTGGATTGATTCGGAGGAGGTTGTCCGCAAATCAAAACGATACTGATTATAGGTAAATAAACCAATTATATCCTGATTAATATTTTGGGCATTAATTGCACCGTCAATAAAGGCAAAATTACCCTGAATACGAGGATTTAATAAGGTTCCTGCAATTTGTCCTTGAGTTTTTAGACTACCGGATACATCCAAGGGAAACTGCACAAAATTTCTCAAGAGATCCAGAGAAAGATTTTCCACGGCAAAAGTTCCCTCTACTTTGTTTAGGGAAAAATCACCCGCTAAAAATACGGAAGAATCTCGTGATTTTAATCTAATCGGTTCTATCCTGAGCAACTGACGATTTAAGTTAAGATTAATTGTTACTTCATCAATAGGAATTAATTGGGTATCGGTGGTGACAATTCCGAGAGGGTTAACAATATTTACCGTCGGTCTTTGGGGTCGCCATTCCCATCTATTGCCCTGAAATTTTACGCTAAGATCTGGATTTTTTAAAGTCCCAGTTAAGGCTATATTTGCTTGATAACGGCCGCGAAAATCTAGTTCAGAAGGTATCCCGACTACCCCTCTTTCCCTTGCTAATTGCTGGATTATTTCTTCAATTTTTGCCCGCACATTTACCCGTTCTGCTAGGGAAGCTTCGGGATTACCTACTTCTAGGGGACTAAGTTGAATAGCTGGGTTATTTTCGGAGGAGAAAAGGGTGATTAAACTGGTTAAATCATAGATACTAGCAACTGATAATAAATCTTGAATATAACCTTGATCTACCCTGAGTTTAGCTTCTATTTCCTGGGTTTGCCAATTAAATAAACCTTGCAGATTATATTGACTTGCACCCGCTTGTAAACTCCCCTCTTGCAGTTGAACTATGGAATCCCGATAAACCAAATTTGCCGTTAATTTTTCCCCGATTAAGTTACCTAAACTAGGTCGGTTAATCTCTAGTTGTCCCTGTCCCTGTAAGTTAAATAAATTGATGTCTAGATTAGCATTTACTTGTCCAGCAATAATCCCCGGAACATTGTAGGCTGCCGTGGGAGATATTTTCAGGATTTCTAGGGGAAAATCGGCAATCTGAACATTTAAATTTTCTCCGCTTCGTTTAGCTGTTGCTAAAAAAGGAGTTTTATTTCCAAAAGCTTGGCGAATATTTATCCCTAAGGGAAGATAGGGCAGCAGACAATTATTTTGTTGACAAGGATCGAAAGTCAGGTCAATAATGTCCTGATTTCCCCGCAGATTTAAACTAATATTTTGACCGATTCCTGCTTGCATACTTCCTTTTAAGATAGGTTCAAAGGGTCGATCATTAATGCTAAAGTTAGCTAAATTTATATCTCCTTTGATTTGTATATTTCCCACTTTTTGCCAAGCAGTTAAGAGATTTTTTCCTGTGATTTGTCCTTGAAATTCTCCGATCCCTGTCAGTGTCGATTCTCTGGGTTTCAAACGAGGATCGATCGGTAAAAGCGATATAATCTCAGCCAAGGGTACAGTAGCAAGGTCTGTTTTTGCCTGTAGATTTAAGTTAACCTCAGCGATATCGGGTTGACTGATAAGATTAGCTAAAAGAATATTTCCTCGCACATCAAAGCTATTTTCTCCCCACTGTGCCGAGAGATTATTAACCTGAATTGGTGTTACTCCCTGCCAAATTTCTTTAATATTTCCTGCTAAATTCGCCCTAAAATCTAAGTTAGGAATCGAGATTGATTTTATTCCTGGCAATTGTCCTAGTACGGCAGCGGGATCGAGATTAGCGGCAATAATATCACTTTGCCAGAAATTATTATTCAGTTGTGCCTTAGCTTTAATTTCTCCTTTGGCTACATTAATACGAGAGTTAAAAACTGCTTTGATACTGCTTAAGTTGAGTCGTTTTTCTTGCAGGGAGTCGAAAATAGTTTGGGCATTTCCTGCTGCTTGAAAACTGGTTTGGGAAATATTCAACGGTAGGGGAATATTAGTCTGAAAATTCTCTAAGCTACTGAGAATATTAAAAATACCGTTGTTTAACTGAATATCAGTATTAATCGGATTATTATCCACTAACAACCGAGTATTTACCCTAGCATTGACGGTGGACAAATTAGAGATTTTTCCCGCTAGTAAATTATTGATTGCACTGGTGAAATTGACTTGGGTTTTCCCTAGACTAACAGGAATATTTATATTGGGTAAAAACGGATTTAAGTTAATGCCAGCTGTATTAACTATACCGCTTAAAATACCTTTTTCCAGTTGGGCAGTAGTTTTTAGGGATCGATTATTGACAAATAACTGTATATCTCCCTCTCCGCGCCAAGTTTGTAAATCCGTTAAAGTACCGCTAATCAGAGAATTTATCCTGCCAGCAAAGCTGATTTTTGCCCTGCCTAAACTGACGGGAACTGTTAAATTTTCCACTAGAGGATTAAGACTAATCCCACTGGTATTAACTGTTCCTGTCAGGAAACCTTGATTCAGTTTGGCTGTGGCAATTAAAGGATTATTATCTACTAATAACTGCATATTACCTTGACCTTGCCAACTGCTGAAAATATTATTTTTATTATTTAGTAATTCTCCTAAATAACCTTGTAAATTAATTTGTGATCGCACTAATTTAACCTGGGTTGGTAAGTTAGGCAATAGGGAATTAATCGGCAATCCCGCTAAGAAAGCGTTAGCCTGAAGATTTCCTTGCAATACTTGACTATTGACTAAAATTGTGCCTTGTTTACTGCTAATTTCTAAGTTAGCAACTCCGTTTAAAGTATTAATATTAAGTTGGTCAATTTGCCCACTAACTTGAATATTAGCTGTCTCTAAATTTAAGGGTTCTAAGGTTTCTAGGTAGGGGCAAATGCTATCTAAATATTCACAAACAAGAGGCACAAAAGGAGTCAATAAAAAGTTATTACCCGTGATTTTTGCCCGGACTAATTTGCTAGTAAAATCCCTATTACCATTAACCTGTAGTTTGCCGCCATTTGTTTTAATGACCGTATCGGTTAAATTTATTTTGTTGCCCCCTAAAAATACTTTACCCTCCCCGGCAACATTGATTAATCCTGACTGATTAACCGTGGGTATTTGCCAATTAATTAATAATTGTGGCAGTCCTAAACTACCCCTAGCTTTAATATTAGCTTGCAGATCGTTTATATTAATTTTAGCGGGAATTGTTGCGAATTGAGATAAAATTTTTCTCGTGGGAAAATGCGCTTGTAAATTCAAATTAATCGGCATTTTTGTCCCGTCAAGAGGTTGATTTTTTTGCAGGGATTGCAGAATATTTAACTGCAATTTTCCTTCTCCTTTAATTTCTCCACCTGCGACGGGTTTAATTTGAATTTTATCTAAATTAAGACGGTTGAGATTTGTTTGAAAATTACTGGTTATTGATTGAATAGGAATTTGCTCAAAAATAATCGGTTTGCTGTTGCTAACGGTTCCTTTAATTAGAGGTTGATCTAGTTTTCCCGTCACTTGAAAAGTAGAGCGCGCTTCTCCCCGTAAATCTAGAGGTGATTGCAGATAAATAATTCTTAAAAGTTGTTGTAAATCCACCGATTCTAGAGCGACATTGAGATGATAACCAGTTTGCCAATTTACTTCTCCTCTCACCTCAGTTTTAATCTTGCCAATAGTTGCGTTCGCTTGTTCAACTAATACTTTGTCTCCCTGTAAATTTAACTTAGTTGTTAGCTTAATTGGATAGGGGAAAGGGTGGAATTTTCCCGCTACTTCCGTCACCTGAAAATTGCCATTACCTTGAATTTGATTTAGCTTTGCCCAACTGGGAATATTGAGAGCAATATTAGCATTTACTTGTCCTTGATTTAATTGAAAATTGCGATTAGGAATTAAAGTTAATAGTTCACTTAAGTTTAAACGGTCGATCTGAAGATTAGTTAGGCTTTCACCCGTTTTTAACGCCGTTTCTCCTTGAATTTTTACTTGACTTTTGAGGATTTCTGCGCTAAAATCGTAGGTGAGAGGCTGCCTTTGATTATCAATAAATCTTCCTTGACCATCGGCCTTAATTTCTATCGGTTTTTTCAGGGCATAGGGTTGGATAGTAAGAGCTGCCTTCTCCACCTGAAAACCCAGATTTAACTTAATGGGTGCCTCCCGATCAAAGTTACTAGCTATTTTTTCTAAATTATCGAGCCATTGACCATTTTTATCCTGATCGAGATAAATACTGGGATTAATTAACTTGACATCAATCGGCAGCGGCAGACCTAAAAGTAAGGGCAGCGGATTTAATCCCAATTCGATCGCATCAATAGATAAACTATCAGCAGAATTAACCGTAGCTGGAATTTCCGATTTACCGATACGAATGCGATTAAAATAAAAGCCCTCTATCTTGCCTACCCTGACGGGTCTGTGCAGCATTTCACTGAAGATATTGTCTAAAATTGGGGTTAGACGTTCATAAACTAAATAACGAGTCGTAAAATAGCCAAGGGAGGTAATTCCTAGGAGAGTAATTCCCCCAACAATTAAAGTAGAAGGCCGGCGGACAAATCGACCGATACTCAGAAAAAGATTAGGACGAGGAGAAGGATCACCAGGGGAGTTACTCATCGAAAAACTGGGGCTGAAACCCCGCCCTTTAGCGATAGCGGAGGGCGGCTTTATATGAATTAGTGAGAAACAATTAAACCGTTAGAACGACGAATTAACTGAATCTTGCTAACAGCTATCTGTCCCAATCGTTGACCATTGGTATCGCTTACAGATAACTGTTTTTCGGTATCTCCACTAACATAACCAATTCCTTTGGGAGAAGAAACTAAATCTCCTTTACGGAACCCATGTCTTGTGGTAGAGCCACCATATTTACGTCGTTTACCACCTTTAGAAAAAACCATCAGGTGAAGTT
>NZ_JADBRW010000466.1:0-3478 GCF_020247025.1 Microcystis sp. M109S1 | reverse complement strand
GGTTATCCTAAATTCCAAAAGAATAATCGTTCTGTGGAATATAAAAACTGTGGCTGGAAACTATCGGAGGATAGAAAGAAAATAACTTTCACAGATAAGAAAAATATTGGCACGGTTAAACTGAAAGGAACCAGAGACCTAAACTTTTACCCTATAGACCAAATTAAACGAGTTAGGATTGTTAAACGAGCGGATGGTTACTATGTCCAATTCTGTCTAAGTGTTGATATTCGGGAATATGCTAAACCCCTAGAACCAACCAAGAAATGTGTGGGATTGGATGTAGGTTTAAACGTTTTCTACGCTAATAGTGATGGGGAAACAGTAGAAATACCGCAATACTATCGCAAGGCAGAAAAAAGATTAAATCGCCTGAATCGGAAGAAATCTAAAAAGGTTAGAAAAGGTCAACCCCAATCAAACAACTACCAAAAGGCCAGAAAGAGATATGCTAGAAAGCATTTAAGAGTAAGTAGGCAACGTAAAGGCTTTGCCTCAAAAGAGGCATTGCGCGTCATTAAATCTAACGATTTCATCGCTTACGAAAACTTAAATGTTCAAGGCATGGTAAAAAACTCTAAACTAGCTAAATCTATTAATGATGTGGCTTGGTCAACTTTTCGGCAATGGTTAGAATATTTTGGTTTTAAATATGGTAAGGCTACAGTAGCAGTAGCTCCCCATAACACCAGTCAAAACTGTTCTAATTGTGGTCAAAAAGTAGCTAAATCTCTATCTACTAGAACCCATATTTGTCCTCACTGTGGCTATGTAGAAGATAGAGATATTAACGCCGCTATCAATATTCTCAAAAAGGGACTAAGTACGGTAGGGCATACCGAAACTAATACGCTTGGGGAGAGATTCCCTCTGGTTTAGTTGGATACGTCCTGCTAGATTAAGGAAACTCGATGAACCAAGAATCCCTCGCTTTTAGCGACGGGAGTGTCAAAGAATTTAGCTGGAATTTATGAATCATTTTCTGCATTCTTTCACGGTTTTTCCTGATTCTGCCCGAAAATCTCGGTCTTACTCCCTAGGTAAACTTCGACGACCCTTAATCTTCCTGTTTACCGTCGGTTGTCTGACTAGCGTAGTCGGTTATCGTTTCTATAATCAGCCGAAATTGGCCGTCGGGACTATTTCCCCCGTCACAATTATCGCCCCCGAAGATGCCAGTTTTGAAGACCAAGAAACCACCGCCCTCAAACGCCAAAAAATTCGGGCTGGACTGCTTCCCCGGCTGAAAAGAGACCCCCAAACCACTGCCCAGATTGAGCGAGCGCTACGGGACACTTTAGGGCAATTAAGTCAAATTATCCCAATTCTGCCCAAAAATTCGATTTTAATCAGCAGGACTATTTCTAACGCCACACTGGGAACGCTGCTCACCTTTTCTGCCGCTCAATGGTCAACTCTACAAAGCGGCCTCAACTATGAAGAATCTTTTGCAAAACCCTTGACAAAAGAGCAGGAATATGCTATACACGAAATCCAAGCCTATCGTCAGCGCGTGACAAAGGGGAAATTTGAGCAATTTATCGATCGATTAGGGCAATTACGGCAAATACAGGGGCAAACCAGCCAAAATTATCGGCATTCCAGCTTAAATAAACTCAAATATGGCGATCTGATCGCAGTAGCTCAAATGGGCGATCGAGAGTGGCAAAACCTAGAAACAGCCATCCTGCAAGCGGGTCGCCGCATTTTGGTGCAAGGCATCCCCCCGGGGATTTCCACCAGTCACCTACAGGATACCATCGTCGTGCAGATTAGCAGCGATCGCCTAACCCGTCGCCAGCAGCTTTTAGCCGAAAATATCCTTCTAGCGGCCCTAGAGGGACAGGCTAACCTGATAGAAGATCGGGAGTCAACCAAAGAACAAGCGGCTAAAGCGGTGGAAGCGGTAGATATGGTGATGTCTAACACTCAAACCGGTCAAATTATCGTTAAAACAGGCGAAAAAATTACTCAAGCTCAGTTTGTTCTCATCGATGGCTTTGGTTTAAGCGAACGGGGCATTAACTGGATGGGTTTAGGAGCAACGGCAATCCTTGTCACCAGCGCGATCGGGACTTTTTGCCTCGTGGCCCAGCGTCTCCATCGGCCTCTGCGTCACCGGGATTTTATTCTCTTGGGTTTACTAAGTTTTACCACACCGATTCTAGCGATCGCCCATATTCCCTTTACCAATCTGGCAGCCGTGGGTTTATTAGTCAGCAGTTTCTATGGCCCGACTTTGGCCGTCACCCAAGTCCTCTTAACTGCCGGTCTTTCCCTATTCAGTATCCAAGGCATCAGCGCCGATTTAATCGCGGGGACGATCGGGGGACTATTAGCGGCCATAATAGCGGCAAAATTGCGCTCCCGGGATGAATTATCGCTCCTAGGAATGGGAATCGGAGTCAGTCAAGGGGGTGTTTATCTGCTCACCTACCTAATCGTTAGCGCCACGGCCAGCACGATCATCTATGCTCTATTACCCACGGCGCTCGTCTATGGTCTATCGGGAATAGCTTGGACGGTAATCGCTCTAGGATTATCCCCCTATCTGGAACGCTGTTTCGATGTGGTGACTCCCATTCGTCTGGTGGAGTTGTCCAATCCTAATTGTAGTTTGCTCAAACGTTTGGCCACAGAAGCGCCGGGTACTTTTCAACATACCCTTTTTGTCGCCTGTTTAGCCGAAGCGGCCGCCCGAAAACTGCACTGTAATGTGGAATTAATTCGCACGGGAACCCTTTATCACGATATCGGGAAAATGCACGATCCTCTCGGTTTTATTGAAAATCAAATGGGTGGCCCGAATAAACACGATGAAATTAACGATCCCTACGTCAGCGCCGAGATTATTAAAAAGCACGTTAGCGAAGGGTTAGTCATGGCCCGCAGACAAGGTTTACCGCGAGTCGTCCGCGATTTTATTCCCGAACACCAAGGCAATCTCTTAATTTCCTATTTTTATCAGCAAGCTTTGCAAAAATCCAGACAAAATGGTCAAGAAATCGTCGATGAAGCAGCCTTTCGCTACGATGGTCCGATTCCCCAATCGCGAGAAACGGCGATCGTTATGTTAGCCGATAGTAGCGAGGCCGCTTTGCGATCGCTAAAGGAGGCATCCCCAGAACAAGCCATGGATATGATCAAAAAGATTTTTCAGGCCCGATGGCGCGATCAACAATTAGTAGATAGTGGTATTCGTCAGGAGGAATTACCAATTATTGCCGAGATTTTTGTGCAAGTTTGGCAACAATTCCATCATCAACGCATTGCCTACCCGAAAGCAGTTTTAGAAGTCTCCTCAGCCGAAAAAAAATAAGAGATAACAGCAAAAAATCAAAAATAATTACCAAAATGCTACTAATTACTCTCAACGAAAATACTTTATCTTTATCTCCAGGTAATCAGGTTATTTTCCCTCATCAGACTTGGGAAGATTACGAAAGATTGCTGAGTTTACGTCTCCAGAAAACCTATC
>NZ_JADBRW010000465.1:0-4008 GCF_020247025.1 Microcystis sp. M109S1 | reverse complement strand
CCAGAAAAAGGATAACTAGATAGCAAGTGATATTCTAGTAGGTTCGGTTCAGACATAATCGTGTAAGACCTAAGTAAGGGAAACCAGAAAGGGCTGTGATTAGCTCAAGAATCCTCACGCCTTTAGGCCCAGGAGTGTCAAAATGGGATTGTATGTAATTAAGCTTGTTGGGAGCCAGAGCTATGACTAACCCGAATTCGATCGAACAGCTATCGCAGGAATTACTCGATCTAGACCAAGTAGATGCCGATACTGGGGCAGATTTGCGGCAAAAAGCCCAAGAAATCCTCGCTGAAACCAGTATTGACCTGCCGATTCGAGAAGCGATCGCCGATAGTCTCAGTCAAGGCAATCAACTACTTACCCTCAAAACCGTCGGCAAGGAAGAAAGTTACTAGCACATTTGGGGTCAAAAGTCAAGATGAAAGAAAAAAATTTTTTTGTCTGGCTGGGGCGATTTTTGGCCTCTTTTGGGCTGTTATCGGGGATAAGTGGCTGTAATTCTCCTCTTTTGATCACTCCTCAAGTTCCCGCCGGTGGTTTAAATAGTTTTGCTCCCGATCAATTCCCCAGTTATAGTGCTGATGGTCGCTATTTAGCCTTCGCTTCCGATCGCTCCGGTCGTCGTAGTATATATTTATTCGATCTGCAAGAAAAGCGCTTAGTTAATCTTCCTAACCTAAATCGTGGCGATTCTAGCCAAGATCAGCCATCTCTGAATGCTGACGGTCGTTTAATTGCCTATATCTCCAGCGAACGCGGCAAAAGTGATGTCATGGTTTATGATCGTTCCCTGTCCCGTGCAACCCTGTTAACCGCTAACCTGCGGGGAAGCGTCCGTAATCCCACCATTAGCGGTGATGGTCGCCAAATTGCCTTTGAAACCAACCAAGACGGTCAATGGAATATTGCGATCGTTAACGGCCAATTTTAAACTTGTTCTACTCGGTCTTAATCGTTAAGACCTGCGGAGGAGTTGCATCTGGTGGATATAAAAAATTTACCTGTACTATATGCCAATCCCCTGGAGGAATAGTCAGAGTCACTAAAGGTTGCCCCTCTTGTCCGCGTCTTTGGACGAGATGGAAAAATCTGCTTTGTGCCTGTCCTTGGTCATCGCTATAATTGACGGCTACCGTTCCCCGAAAAAACACTTGTGGGGCAGCTGGATCGAGAAAACGCAAACCCTGCCGAATAATATTCTCTTTAATCGGTGTTTCTAGCGAAATAGTCACTGTTTTCGCCTCATCACTTCGATTAAATAGAGGTAAACTTAACCTATATTCCACACCGTAATTACCATGAGCTTGATAGGCCGTATCGGGATAGCGAACTAACATGGTAGCACTTTGATTTTGTTCCGTTCCCAGTTTGCCTCCGGGTAGGGTGCTAATCCCATAGGCTATAGATTGACCAGAATCAGGAATATTTAACCATAAAGAAGCTCGATCGACCAATCGGGCCGGCCAAGCTGAACCTTGGGACACCCCCGCTACCCGTCCATAAATTATCTGTCCTTGACTATTGGGAGGAGTGGGCGCTCGATCCCGCGGAGTCGATAAATCGCCTTTTTCTAGCAAATTTTCCCATTCTGTCAGATTTGGTGGTCTTTCCTGCCCATTTTCATCTAGGGCTGCATAAAGAGCTAAACTAGCAGCGTAGAGAAGACCGTCACTTTCCAGACGGAGATAAGTGGATCTACCGTTTAAAGGGGGAGTCAAATCGCGCACGGGAATCGCTGCATTTAAGACCATAAAACTTTCCCCGGGGGGAATAATAATCCGATCGGGAAAAATATCCTGACGCTGCCCCATTAAAATATCCCCCATTACCCGACTTCCCGGCCCAGCAAAAACCGTCCCCTGATTATTTTCCACTTGTGCCGGTAAATCGATAAAAGCTGCATCGGGTTGACTCAAATAACTAGCCCCCTGCAAAATTTTAACAGTCACGGGATTAGAACTAGGATTGTGGAGTAATATACCCAGATAAAGGGTGCGTAAATTATCGGGAAAATTCCCCCTCGCTATATGGTGGGCAAAAATATCAAAGCGTCCCTGAAAAGCATAATTTAAATGGGCCGAGGGGAAACTTTTCTCTTGGGGGGGAAAAGTCGAAAGCAAAATCCCTTCTCCTAGCAATAATTCGGGACTATTGCTGTTAAAAACGGGAACTTGATCTAGTTGATTCGGTAAAGGACGCACCTGCACCGGTCGAATTATTTCTACACTAGGGGGAGTTTGGGCAATGGGTAGCAAAAAAGGTAACATCACACAAATTACCATCTCAAGAGCAATGATTTTTGATCATAGCATTACTGGCTCGCTCAATTTAGATAGTATTCTGTTTGTCCATATCTAGAGGATTGTTTAATATTTCTTGCCGGTGTTAGCTGACCTTTTTAGTTAAGTACAATCAAGAAAAATTGTCAAACTTCCGAATGGTTATTGGCTCTTGCCATTGACCAAATCTATTGTCATCATAGACTAATATCCAGATGTTACCGTGGTTTTCTGGAAACTTAGCCCGATGTCTAGATATCGATCGAGCCAGAATTGTTATGATAAATTCATGAAGTTTTATAACAGTATTTGCCCGTGAACTTGAACCAAATCGACTATCTCAGGATTAGTTTAATCGATCGCTGTAACTTTCGCTGTCAGTATTGTCTGCCTGAAGATGCAGAATTGTCCTATGTTCGACCGCAAGATTTACTCACCCGGGAGGAAATTCTTACTTTAGTCAAAAATGTCTTTATTCCCCTCGGTTTCCGCAAATTTCGCCTTACTGGTGGGGAACCTCTCTTACATCCCGAAGTAGTGGAGATTGTGCGCGATATCGCCTCTTTATCTGCCACTAGCGATTTAGCTCTGACCACTAATGGCTATTTACTTGACAATTTAGCCGAAATGTTGTATGAAGCCGGACTAAGACGGATTAATATCAGTTTAGACTCCCTCGACCCCGACACTTTCGATAAAATTATCGGTAATCGCGGCCGGAGTCGTTGGCAAAAAACTTGGGCAGGTATTCAAGCGGCCCAGAGAGTGGGTTTTGACCCCTTAAAATTGAATGTGGTGGTGATTCCGGGGATAAATGAGGCAGAAGTGGAAGATTTAGCGGCTTTGACCATCGAGAAGCGTTGGCACGTCCGTTTTATCGAGTTTATGCCCATCGGTAACGGTGATTTATTTCAAGAAAAAGCTTGGATTGCGAACGAGGAATTAAGGGGGCGAATTCGGGCGAAATGGGGCTTAAATGAGGGTCAAGTGCGGGGAAATGGTCCAGCCGATGTTTTTCAAATTCCGGGGGCTAAGGGTACAATTGGCTTTATCAGTCAGATGTCGGAATGTTTTTGCGATCGCTGTAACCGCCTACGTCTCTCGGCCGATGGTTGGTTGCGTCCCTGTCTCCTCAACGAAACTGGACAAATTGACCTAAAAACTGCCCTCCGTCAAGGAATTTCGCCGGCAGAAATCAGGGAAAAAGTCGGGAAATTAATGGAACTGAAAGCAGAAATAAACTTTAAACTGCGTGATTCCGGCACATCAAGCGGCATTTATACCCGTACTATGTCCCAAATTGGCGGCTAAAAATCTACTGTCCGAATTCTACTCTAGCCTGTTCTACCATTTCCACGGTAACTCGATCGGAACCGGCATGACGAGCTAATTCTTCTATCCTTTGACGCGCTTGGGAACGAACAAAATAGGGAATATTTTTTAGTTTTGCTTTTGCTTCTGCGGTCCATTGTAGTTGATCGGAAAAATCTAGAGCTTCCATAGATTTAACAATAGTAGTCCGTCTATTATACCAAAAAAGATTAGCTATTTATTGAAAAGCTGATGAGATGACGATTTTCTTGACAGCGACTCTTTTTCACCTTTCTCTTAATTTTAGGTTTCTGCTAGGTCGAAATTGACTCTTTGATATAAATCTTGAAAAGAAATCTGCCAATCCACCGACACCAATTGTAAAACCGCATTTTCCCCCGTGACGAAATCAATT
>NZ_JADBRW010000464.1:0-14457 GCF_020247025.1 Microcystis sp. M109S1 | reverse complement strand
GCGCTTTTCACTTTACTGAGGTATCAACAAGTTTTGCCAACAAAGGGTTTAAGCCCCTTGCCCATACCTCATTCTGATGAAAACTGCTATAAAGATAACTAACTAATTAACTTAAAAACTCACATCTGATAACTGATGACTTACCCACTGATAACTGATAACTGATAACTGATAACTGATAGGTGCAACGCTGGAAGTTCTCAGATGCTCTATTAAAGATCAAGAAAAGCCGTCGTAAAACGACGGGGTTTTAACCCAAATTTTCGATAACCTCAGATTTTTCATGATACAGATCTAATAAAGTCTGGTTATCCATTTCCTCCTCAAAAAATATCTCATCGGTCCCCACCACTTCCGCATTCTCTCGCAGTCTTTGAGATAGTCTCGTCCGTAGTTTAATAATTCTCTCCACTCCCTCCGCAGGTAAAAAGGAATAACAGAGAACCTGACTTGCTTTTTGACCGATTCTATCTACCCTTCCGGCCCGTTGAATGAGGCGAATAATTGCCCAGGGCAAGTCATAATTAACGATAATGGCACAATCCTGTAAATTTAACCCTTCACTGAGGATATCCGTCGCGACTAGGACTCGTATTTCTTCCTCCACTTGCTGAGAATTGCTGCGGGGACTAAAACGATGGACAATTTCCGCAGGATTAGGAGAGTTTCCCGTCACTCCCGCAATCTTATCCACTCCCCGATTTCGCAACTGAGTAACTAAATAAGTCACCGTGTCTGCAAATTGACTAAAAATTAACACCTTCTCTTGGGGATGATTTTCCTGTAACAGCTGCCATAACTTCTCTAGTTTTTCGTCGGTCTTTGGCTGCCAAGTCCCACAGGTCTGCAATAATGCTATTAAAGCCAAGGCATCGGATTGTAAGTCTTTTTTCAATGCGGGTTTAAAGACCTCGGTTTTAATCCACTGAAAGCGCTTGCGATAATCACTGACATACTTTTGATACACTTGTTCGGCTCTTTTTTGATACTCTTTTTCTAACCCGGTTATCCCCCCAGTGTCCTCGGTTTCTATACTGTCTTCTTCTCCATGAGTGACTAAATCCTCATCCAGATAACGAGTGTCTAACAAAGCTAGATCCTGACTCCCGATGGGAAGGGGTAAATTATTGGCCATGGCATGAAGGAAAATATAGTTACGGAGAATATGACGGTCAAGGGATTGTAGGAAAGCATACCCCCCACTCTCCAAACGTTTAAATAGATTCGTCCGACAAAATCCCATTAATCTTTTACCCGCGCGGGATAGACTTTTTAAGATAGTTTCCTCCTCTCCTGTCCCTTTACATCCTTTAATCAGATAATTTCCCAATCCGTAACGGGGTAACTTCAATCCGTTAAGAGTTATCACCACTGCTTCCGAATATAAACGCGCATAAACCGAGTCTTGTAGGTCAAACGTTATCGTCTTTAGTTGTCGTTGGGGAAGATATACCCTCGACCCATCGGCAAATTTTAGATACTTGCGACCCTGTTCGTCTTCTGTAGCATAATTATTTTTGATAAAACCGCGAGTCCGTCTAATCATATAGAGACGCATTAAGTCTCTCCAGTCGTCGGGAGAGTCACTTTTTTCAAAGGCAGCTAGGGACCTAACCGGAGATTGGTGTCTGCGATTAAATTCGATTTCTCCTCCCAGAGATTCCAGTAGTCTTTCGGGACGAATTCCGAGATTAGTATCCTCTTGAATGAATAAACGCAGTTGATTGGACAGGTCAAGATAGTTTTTATTGTAGGGAGTCGCAGTCAAGAGAATACAGCGACTTTCATTGGTGTTAATGTACTCCTGTATCACCCGATAACGTTTACCCTCCCGATTACGCAGGTTATGACTTTCATCGATAATTACTACCCGATAGCGCCGCAGATTGGGTAATTCCTGCATCACCTGACTTAAGGGGATAATTTTCGCTCTTAATTTATATTTATGGCTGTAATCCTCCCACATAGTTAGGAGGTTTTTCGGACAAATAATTAAGATTTCTAAATCGTAGTCTTCTTGCAAAATATATGCTAGAATGGAAGCGATGCGCGTTTTTCCTAACCCCACCACGTCGCCAATTAAGACCCCACCGCGTCTCTGCACATAACGAGCGGCAATTTTAATGGCCGATTTCTGAAAATCTAGTAAGTCTTGGTCAAACTGTCGTGGAATTTTGTATTCTGCTAAACTTGCCCTGGCTTCAAAGGAAAGATGGTAAGCTATTTTTAAATAGATATGATAGGGAGAAATCAGACTTTCTCGCGCCCAACTTTGGTTAATCACCTCGACAATATCCGCAGAAATATCTAAAGACCAAGTATCTGACCAACGATCATTAAACCACTTTTGTAATTTGGCACAAGCATCGTGGTCAAGGACATCAATATTTAATTCTCCCTGCTGTTGTAATCCCGCAAAAGTTAGATTACTGCTACCTAAAAATCCCACCGTTGGATTATTGACATCATCTCGATGAATAAGGTATAATTTAGCATGGAGATTATAGCGCAAAAATAGGCGAATTACTAGCTTACCCGCTTGAATTTGTTGACCCAAACGTTGCAAAGCTGCCTGATCGCGGTTGCTAGGATTCCCCCAAGTTAATTGCTGGCAAAAATCCTGAACAATTTGTTTTTTTAAACGAGCGGAAGTTGCCTTATCTATACCATTTGATCTATGCAATAAAGACAGGGATTGCTGTAGTAATTCCTGGGGTGCTTTCTGCATACCAATCAGGAGACGACAACAGGACAAATCACCACCGAGAAAGTGATCAATATAGGTGTCTATGGACTGCCAACCGCGCAAATTAAAATAACCCACGCAAAAATCAGCGCGTTGGGCTGCTAATAAACTTTCCTGTAAAATTGGCAATAAATGGGACTCAATATTATCAAAAATGCGCGGCATATTTTTAATTGGTTATGGTGGTGGGTTACGCGTTGTAACCCACCCTACTGATAACTGAATTTATTTACTTAATCCAAACAGTTTTAACATTAACAAATTCGCGAATACCTTCGACACTTAATTCCCGTCCAAAACCAGAACGTTTAATACCCCCAAAGGGTAAGCGAGGATCGGATTTAACCATACCGTTAATAAACACACAACCGGCCTCAATTTCGGTAATTAAACGCTCAATTTCTTCGGGGTTATTCGTCCAAGCGCTAGAACCTAAACCAAAGGGACTATCATTAGCTAAAGCGATCGCTTCCTCGATATTTTTGACTCGAAATAGTAAAGCCACCGGTCCAAAAAATTCCTCTTTTTCCCCCGGAGAACCAGCAGGAATATCGGTTAAAATCGTTGGTAGATAAAAGTTACCTTTTCCCTCTAAACGTTGACCTCCCACAAGGACTTTACCACCCATAGCGACAGTTTTTTCCACTTGAGCGGCAATTTCCGAGACGATCGATACCGTGGCCAAAGGACCGATATCAACAGTTTCATCGAGGGGATCACCCACTCTCAAAGCTTGGAATTTAGCCACTAATAACTGTTCAAATTGAGCGGCGACAGTTTCCATAACAATAAACCGTTTAGCGGCGATACAAGTCTGACCATTATTTAACAATCGCGCCGTCACTGCCGTAGCCGCTGCCGCCTCGATATCGGCAGTATCTAAAACGATAAAAGGATCACTACCTCCCAACTCCAAAACCACCTTTTTGATCTGTTTTCCCGCGGCGGCTGCTAAACTCATCCCCGCCGGTTCACTACCGGTTAAAGTGGCGGCTTTTACCCGTTCATCGTTAATTAAATCACTAACGCGATCGGCCCCGATCAAAAGAGTTTGAAAAGCGCCTTCGGGAAAACCGGCTTCTAATAAAATTCTTTCCACCGCTAAAGCTGATTGGGGGACATTAGAAGCGTGTTTGAGTAGGCCGACATTTCCCGCCATTAAAGCGGGGGCAGCAAAGCGAAATACTTGCCATAAAGGGAAATTCCAGGGCATAACCGCTAAAATTACCCCTAACGGTTGATAACGGACAAAACTGCGACTAGCATCGGTGGCAATCAGCACATCTTCCAGATAACCAGCGGCATGATCGGCATAAAAACGACAAACCAAGGCACATTTGAGGACTTCTGCGATCGCTGATTTGATTGGTTTCCCCATCTCTAAAGTCATGGTTTTAGCCAATGTCACCTGATCCCGTTCCAAAATATCTGCCGCTTGCCGTAACCACTGTCCCCGTTCACTGATGGGGGTGCGGCGATACTGCTGAAAAGTCGCGTCAGCTAGGGCCAATTTCGCCGCCAATTCCTCCGAGGTTAGAGGGTTAAAAGTCTTGAGAATTTCTCCGGTGGCAGGGTTGACTGAAGCGATACCCATATCCCAATTGTCTCCTATCGAGGGCTATATCTCTAGTTTAGTTCTCCGGTTGTCCCGCTGCTGACATAATTCGATCGCTAATTGGATTGCCGCTTGCATACTCTGGGCCCTAGCGATACCAAGACCAGCGATATCAAAAGCCGTCCCGTGGTCTGGAGAGGTGCGAACAAAAGGTAAACCGATGGTAGTATTAACAGCACAGTCAAAAGCCATTAATTTCACGGGAATTAAGCCCTGATCGTGGTATAATGCCAGATATGCGTCGGCGGGTTGCCCTGCACCGCTAAACCAAGCGCGCCCCGGTTCCACCCAAAGCGTATCGGGGGGGACAAGGCCGATTAATTGGGTTTGCGGGTATTGCTGCCCCATTGACTCCAACCAAGGCTGTAACCAGTCCTTTTCTTCCCTTCCCAGCTTTCCCGCTTCGCCACTGTGGGGATTAAGGCCGGATATGGCGATTTTTGGGCGATCGATGCCGAAATCTAGCTTTAAAGACTCGATCAATAGATCTAGTTTTCGGGTCATCAGATCGGGGTTCAGGGCATCGGGAACTTCTCGCAGGGGGATGTGGGTAGTGGCGAGGAGAGTCCGTAAGTCGTAGCCGGTGTGAGGGGATTTAGCGACGAATAGCATCCCATAACGGTTAATTCCCGCCATGGTAGCCAAAACCTCCGTTTGACCGGGGAAATCATAACCGGCCAACTGCCAAGAGGATTTAGCGATCGGACCGGTGACAATACCGTCAAATTCGCCCTTGAGGGTGCGTTTTATGGCTTCTTGCAGGTAAAGAAAGCTAATTTCACCACTATGGGCATCCCCACGCCCGAAAACGATTTTTGACCGGTTGTAGGGCAAATCGATCAGAGAAAAGCGATCGAGGAGATGGGGATCGTGATAGGCTTTTTCGAGAAGCGTTCTGGTGCCGATTAGAGTAATCTGACAACTGGACGAGATTGAGGAATCGGCGATCGCTTTTAACACCACTTCAGGGCCGATTCCGGCGGGATCACCGACGGGGATAACTAGACGGGGAATAAAATAGGCGGATTCCATAAATTTTGGCCGTCAATATTGCTAATTCTCCCGATTAATCTCATCGTTGACAATTATCAGGAGGGAATAAATCAGTAAACAATTTTCAGTTTACTGTAATCTCATGGCGATAGATAGTAACTTTAGGCAAATTAAATTTTTTTAACTTTTCTGTTTTCTTATTGCCCAAATTAGCCAGATTGTTGTAAGCTTATGACCCAACTACAACCCGATATATTCGTCAACAATCGTCCCGATACCGATGGAGACGAGGAAGAAGACTACTTCGATTATTTTTATGATGAACCGGGGAGTGAACCGGGGACATTAATTATTGAACCGGATGCCAAACCCTCGCGGATTATTTTAATCGACTACGATGAAGATAACGCCATTCGCAAGATGGATATTACCCCCAATGCTTGCGCCCCCTATATTGGCACAAATACCGTGTCTTGGATGGATATTCAAGGGTTAGGTAGTGAGACGGTTTTAAAACAGGTGGGAGAAATTTTTAATCTGCATCCTTTGTTATTAGAAGATGTGGTTAATGTGCCGCAGCGACCGAAGTTAGAGGACTATAACAATCAATTGTTAGTGATTTCTCAGATGGTGCGACTGAAAGAAGATGAAAGCGGTTTTGATACGGAACAGGTGAGTTTTGTCTTGGGAAAACGCTATCTTTTAAGTTTTCAAGAGGAGGAATTACAGGACTGTTTTGAGATAGTGAGAGATCGAATTCGCACTTCCCAGGGACGAGTACGGAAATCGGGGGCGGATTATTTAACCTATTTATTATTAGATACGATTATCGATGGTTATTTTCCCGTGGTAGAACACTACGAAGATCGGATTGAAGCGTTGGAAGATGCGATTATTAGTAATCCCGATCGAGATACAATGCAGGAAATCTATGATGTCCGTCGGGAATTATTGGCACTGCGTCGCTTAATTTGGCCGATGCGAAATGTCCTACATCTACTCATGCGTGACCATCATGGTATAGTCAGCGATGAAGTACAAATTTATTTTCGGGATTCCTACGACCACGTCATTCAAATTCTGGAAATTATCGAAGCTTATCGAGAATTAGCGGCGAGTTTGATGGATGTTTATATGTCCACTATGGGCAATAAATTAAACGAAATTATGAAGTTTTTAACCGTAATTTCGACGATTTTTATTCCCTTAACTTTTATCGTTGGTGTCTATGGCATGAACTTCGAGAATATGCCAGAATTAAAAGGAGAATGGAGTTATTTCATGGTCTGGTTAGTCATGTTAGCCGTAGCGGGAGGCTTGATTTTCTACTTCTGGCGCAAAGGTTGGTTTAAACCAATTTATTCCCTTAAAGAGGAAGCAAAAAGTTAGATAAAGCAGTTATCTTAATAGTGAGATAGGAAGTTTTCCTTTTGGGGAGACAGCCTTGAATCAGTGATCAGTGATCAGATGCGAGTTTTCAGTTCACTGATTACTGTTTACTGTTCACTGTTCACTGAAAATACTTCCCACACCCGACGACAAACTTTTTCAGCCAACCCTAATTATTCGACCACAAATGCGAGGATTTGGCCTTGGTAACTGCCGAAGCGAATCTGTAAACCGGACTCTAGGGGAACTTCTTGGTTATGTACCTGTTTCCAGTGGCCATCTTGGTAGATAAAAGTACCAAAACGGGAGAAATCTTCGAGAAAGTATTGATAGTCTGGATAATCGGGTTTTTTACGGCAAATTATCCGACAATGGTTTTTACTAACCCATTTTTCAGTAATCTGTAGATCATTTTCCATGTCCCGTCCTATATTCATGCCACCACCACGGATTGACCATTTTCTTTCGGGACGATCGAGATAGTACAAGAAAGCGGCGGGCATGGTTCCGGAGACATTGGGCATAACCGTCGGTGATTGAGTCTCATCAAGGGTTTGCAGCAATTGCCCGTCGAATTCCGGGTGCATATAGAGAATCGGCAAAGTCCAAGCGGGTTGATTGTACTTGTAGAGGGTTAATAACTGCTGCCTGGCGATACGAACGGCCTGATCAATAGGGACTCTCGAACCGGGAAACAACTTGGACATCTGCGCTTCTTTGTCTTTGAACCCGAAGAGGGTGCGGGTAAAAACTTCGATAAAACTCAAGGCCTCTCGATCAGCGATCGCATCTCGCATGGCCAAAACTGCGGGAACGCCATGGTGAATCAAGACTTCCGCCAGACTGCTGCGGGGGATCATCTCCTGACCTGATTTAGCGGGATAAGCACCCCAACAGGCATTAAAAACCGTTAAAATAACCTGATTTCTCACCAAAGCTTGGGCTAACTCCGTCCCGTTTAGCTGTTCCCCCGGCCGCAGAAATAGGGAACCGCCATTGGGGGCGGCCATTCCGTGACCGGCGTAGAAAAAAGCTTGATATTTACCCGTATCCAAGGCCCTGGTCAGTTCTTCGGCCTGCGGTCGAATTAAGGTATCGACTTTGACTTTCACTCCCCAATTCTGGAGGGAACTACTGCCCCCAGGGGAGATAGCCTGGATGAGATTGGCGGCCTCGGATTCCAGTGCCTGGTCGGAATTAGTTTCTCCACCCGTATTAATGGCGGTGAGGTTGAGGGAACTAGCGGCGGTTTTAATCTGTTTTTCGCCGATAACTAAGAGAATATTGAGACTATTACTTGGTTTTATCGGTGGCAGTGGGTCCACATCGCTGGTGGTGCGGCTAAAGAGTATATTCGGATGCAGAGATATGGCCTGTTTACCTGCTTGCTGCATAATTTCCCAGGGCAGCAGAATTAAATGGGGATTGCGACATTCCAAGCGAATTCGCAGGGGCTGATTTTTGCCGAGGGCGATTCCCTGACTTTGGGCGAAACTTTGACTAATTGATGCTTGAAATAACCATTGCCAGAGACTAATACCTAGTTTCTGCATTAATTGACCGCCATAACTGCCGCCTTCTCCCGAAAGAGTCAGTTTAGGTCGAGAATTTGCTTCTAATTGCTCTAACATCGGTAAGGTCGGCATTTTTTGCAGACAGAACATTTCCTGCCATGCCATCCATTCCGTGGTTAGACTCTCGGTCCATTCACAGTCATGATGCACATATCCCCCCGGTAGGGGTGCTTTCGTCACCCAACGGGCGAAATTATTACTCGTGGCTAAACTAGAGATGGCTAAATTTAGACTAGGGATGGCATCATCGGTCATTGTGGTTATTTAGAAGTCTATAGAATCTTATTCTAGAGGATTTCTGAAAGGTAAGGAAGGGTATTAAGTCACCAATAAACAACAAAGTTCGATAATTTTTGTTTGCAAAGTTGCCAAAGGTTCTGCACCCCGCTTGAGACGATATTCTAATTCGAGAAGTATGGGCAAGGTGGCCAGAAGTTGCTTAGAAGAAAAGGATTGTATCTCTTTGCGAATGAAATACAGTCGCTTGGGATTGGCAATTTCGGCGGCGGCGGCGATATTTTTGTCGTCTTTTTCTCCTTCTTCAATTTTTAATTTCACTATTGCCCAAGTGCGAAATTGACCCACTAGGGTGGCGGTGATACCCAGGGGGTTCTCGTTGCGATTTAATAATTCATTGACTAATTCTAGGGCCTTGCCTGTCTCCCGTTTTAAAATAGCACTGGCTAACTGTAAGCTGCTTTGATTGCTGGCATTGACTAAGCTTAAAATGTCCTTTTTGTCAATAGTTCCCGCCGAATTATTTTTAAATAAACGCAGTTTTTCTAACTCCATCCACAGCAAGCGGCTGTTATTTCCCACCGCTTCAGCTAAGAGTTCGATCGCATCGGGAGTTAATTTTACTCCCACTTCTTTGGCAATTTCCCTAACTCTTTGGGCAATTTCCTCGACTTTCCAAGGCGGAATTAGTTCAAATTCTTTAACCTCCGCCTGATTTTGGATAAACTTGCTCGATTTTAAGCGGGAGTCGGGTTTTTTGGCACTGGTTAATAACAGATAGGAATTTTCGGGTAAATTGGGCAAAGTGCGCTGTAATTCCTGGAAAATATCCTCGGAACATTGTTGACAAATAACCGTATCAGCTAACCAAACTAAACGATTTCCCATGCCGAAAACTGGAGTCATCGCTTGATTGAGGGCCTCGATAATTGCTTCATTGCGATCGCCATTAATTTTATCATAATTAAACTGTATCCAATTGGGATCGAGAAGTTTTGCTTGCAGATTTTTCACCGCTTGGTTAATAGCAAATTCATCTTCTCCCCAATAAAATATTGTCGGCATAAGTTTCTACTTATAGCAGTTATCTTGAGTTGTTACTATTGCCCATTTTCCCAAATTTTTACAGTTTTGTCAGCAATACCAATAATTAAATATTTACCATCGGCACTAATTACTAAAGATAACAGTTTGTCTGTGGGTTGATCAAGGGTTCTTAATTCCTCTTTGCTTGTTAAAGACCAAAACTTAATCGTTTGGTCTGAAAGCTTGTTTAATGTGATCAGCACAAGCAGCAGAGGATAAACCAAGAATTTCCTAATATTAACTATGGCTATTCATCAACACAGTTAAAGACGATCTGACTCGATAATTTTGAAAATTAATCAAAAAATAGACTCGATCGACCCCAAATAACGCACAATAAAAAAGGAAATGTCAAAGGAGAATCGCAAATGTTGCCCTATATCCTAGCGGTCGTTGTGGGATTGAGTAGTCTGTACCTCCTCACCACCGCTTTTATCGCCCCTGATCGCCACCGTCAAGATGATTTTCTCTGGAGTGCGGTAGGATTATTCTATGCCCTTGTCCTCTGGTTGTGCGCGGGAAGGATTACAGGTGCTATCCTCCTGGGACAAGTTGCCGCAGCCATTTTATTTATTGCTTTCGCTTGGCAAACTCTCAAACTCAGACAAGCACTTTTTTATCCCGACAAACCGGTTAAATTATTTACTATTGTCGGTTGGTTAGGCAATCGTCTGGGGAAAGTTACTCCCTCTCAATCCCCTAAAACTAAAGCTAAAGCTGAGAAAGTAGCGGCAAAAGTTAAAGAAACGGTTAAAGAAACGGTAGACCCCGTTATAGAAAAAGCGGCGGCTATCGGGGAAACTATTACAGAATCAGTGACAGAAATTGAGGAAAAAGCTCAAGAAACGGTGGACCCCATTATAGAAAAAGCGGCGGCTATCGGGGAAACTATTACAGAATCAGTGACAGAAATTGGGGAAAAAGCCGCAGAAATTATTGATGATGGGGAAACTTTCGATGATTTCGATGATTTCGATGATTTTGATTTGGCAAAAGAAGAGATCAACTCTTCCGAAAATCCCCCAGAAATTCCCCCGACTGAACCTGTCGCAAATGTTGAAGTCGAAACTATTGCTGTTAGCGAAACGGTGATTATTGAAGCTACCGAGGAAGATTTGCCCCCAGAAGAAACTATCGGAGAAGATACTCCCCCAGAAACTCGATCGCCAAGCGCAGAAAATCCCCCCTCATCGGATTAAAATTTAAGATTATTTAGCGGGTGGGTTAGGCAATAATTACCCAAGAAATTAACCAATTAATTTAAACTTTGCCCCCACCCAGTCAAACCAAGTTTAAAATGTGAATGGTTTTATTTTCCCAGTACACAGGGATAGAGCTTCTCGTTTTTCGGGACGATTCCTGAGATAATCTTCTAACCAAAGACAACCTCGATCGAGCAATTTTTGTAAATAATTATATTCCGTTTCTAAGGGCCATCGATGCTTTTGACCATCCCTAGCAATAATCACAATCTCTTGACTATCAGGACTAAAAGTGATCCCATAGACGATATCTTCTTCTATTTTAAACTCCGAGCGCAAATTTCCGTCCATGTCCCAGCGTCTAGCTGTACCATCCCTTGAAATAGCGGCGATTTTTTCACCATCGGGACTAAAACTAACTCCATAAACGGGAAAAGAATCGGTTTTAATCTCCTCGAAAAGATTGCCCTGTAAATCCCAAATTTTAATCTTTCCTCGAGCAGCCGTAGCAATTTTTTGGTGATCGGGAGAAAACACCAAATCATAGATAATATTATCATCGGCTGTCCAGGAATTAATTAATTGAGGCCGATAATTACTTAAATGCCAGTATTGAACTTTTCCCTCGCTTGTTCCCGTGATTATTGCTGTTCCCTCTCCATTAAAAGCAAGACTATAAATCGGTACTTGACTAGCAGTAAATTCTTGAAGCATTGTTCCTTTTTGACTCCAGATTTGTACTTTTCCATTTCTTCCTGTAATCGCTATCTGATTACTATCGGGATGAAAAGCTATACTATAGATTGAGCGCATTTTTGTGGCAAATTCTCTAAGTTTTTTCCCCTGGGAATCGAGTAAAGTAATTTGACCATCTTTATTAGCAATAGCGATAATATTGCCCTGGAAATTAATGCTAACACTGGTATTATCAGTCCTAGCTTGATTTAAATTGTTCAGTTGCCAAATTTTAGCCGTTTCATCACTCGATCCAGTTACCACCTGTTTTCCATCTTGACTAAATACAGCAGTAAAAACTGATTCTTGATGTCCTCTGAGAGTAGTTATTTCTTCCCCTTGCATTCCCCAAATTTTAGCACTACCGTCACTAGATGCAGTAATTAAAAACTGGCCATCAGGACTAAAATTCACACTGTTGACAAAATCTTGATGTCCCTGGAAAGTAGCTATTAAATTTCCCTGTAAATCCCAAATTTTAGCAGTTTTATCGGCCGCTGCCCCAGCAATTTTTTGACCGTCGGGACTAAAATTAACACTATAAAAAGCCTCAATATTTTCTTTACCTAAACTCAAGATAATTTTACCTGATAAATCCCAGATTTTAATCGTACCATCCCGGGAAGCGGTGGCAATTTTTTGACCATCGGGACTAAAACTAGCTGCATCTATCGATCTTTTATGTCCCTTAAATACCTGTAAAGTTTGACCTGATAAATTCCATAATCTAGCGGTTTTATCCCTGGAAGTGGTGACAATTTTTTGACCATCGGGACTAAAACTAACACTATAAACTGATTCTTGATGGTCAGGATAGGTGACTAAAATTTGCCCTTGCAAGTTCCAAATTTTGGCGGTTTTATCTTCGGAAGCGGTCGCAATTTTTTGACCATCGGGACTAAAACTAACACTATAAACTGCTCCTCGATGACCTGTCAAAGTTTGAATATTCTCACCTTTTTTATTCCAAATTTTTACCGTCCCATCTTGAGAAGCAGTGGCAATTTTTTGACGATCAGGACTAATACTAACACTATAAATAGTTCCCCGGTGTCCTTGCAGTTGGTTTTTTTCTTGAATGCGATCTAAAATTTGTTGTAGGGTAATAATGGGACTGGTAGCAGGATATTTACCTAGGGTTTGGTCATCAGTAACGATATTTTTTAAACTATTTACTGCTTGCATGGCCGCAATTAAAGATTCTAGTTGTTCAAATTGAAATTGTTGCCAATAACTATCACCCTGGCGCTGTAATTTAATACCTATTTGAGCGGTTTCTACTTGCTGCCACCCTTGTTTTACCTGAACAAAAGCTAAGAGAGAACCCAAAAGAGAAGCAATTAAAATTACTGAGCCAATTTTAATTCTCTTGGTGGCTTTTTGGTGAGCAATTGCTAAAATTTTATTAGCTTGCTTCTGAGTTTCTAGGCTAATTTCTGCCTCTCTTTTATCGAGATTTTGACTAGCAGTTAAAAACTGATAATCAAGATTACTTAAGCTTTTCCCCTGAGACCAATCGAGGGCATTATTTAAAGCTTTTCCGCGTAAAAGCCGCGATTCATCGGTATAATTAGACTGTTGCCAAGCGGCAATCGCTTCTGAGTAGGGACGCAATTGCTCTAATTGTTTTTCCACCCAATTGAGATTAAATATTTCTCGATAAATAGGATTATAAACTACTAATTGATTATCCTTTTTTACCACTAACCCCGATAACCTTAATTCCCCTTGTTCTGGACTATCATCGCACAGGATTGCACCTTTTTCTAAAATTTGTTGATAGATGCCTAACAAACGACCCGCTTTGTCTTGATTTCTTAACAAGCGATCGGCAATAGTTCGCAGATGAACTGGTTCATCATGAGATTCCCAATTATTAATAATTCTCTCTTTGATCAGCGTCTCAATATCTAAATTACTTTCCAGCAATAGCTGACAGATTTTCTGGGTTAAAAATGGCTGTCCTCCCGTCCAAAAAATAACTTTTTCTAACCAGTCGGGTTGATAATTACTTTGACCGGATAATCCCGCGGCTAGAGGAGCAATTTCTGGAAGATTAAATCCTGTTAATTCGATCGCCTGGCCGATATTAAAAGATGTTTGGGTCTTTTCGCGAATTAAATCTGCTGGGGTAGCAACACCGAATAAAGCGAAAGTAATTCTTTCATACTGGGCATTTTCCGCTCTTTGGTTATAACAATAACGAATCAGGGAAAAAAAGTCATCTAGAGAAAACTGTAAACTGAGAATTTTATCGATCTCGTCGATAAAAATATATATTTTCTCTCCCCGACAATAAACTAATAAAATTTCCTCGATAAATTGTCCCAAACGCTGCACGGGAGGTAAATCCTCTCGCTCGCGCAACCAGGATTTAAGATTAATTTTTCCCGTCAGATTAAATCCTAAAAACAAACGGGTAATCACCCCGTTATACCATTGGGATAAATTATCATTACTACCAAGACTGGTTATATCTACCGCCGCACAATCCATGCCCGATTGCTGTAAAATATGAGTCACTCGTACCCTTAAACTGGATTTACCCATCTGACGACAGTTAAAAACGTAGCAAAATTGACCGTTTTTTAACGCCGTTAACAGTTCTCGATCGGCATTTCTCTCGATATAGGTAGGATGGTTATAGGCAAGACTACCCCCAACACGATATTGATAATTCATTATTCTTAAACAAAATTATTTCAATGTCACCAACGCAAATAAAATAGACAATTGTGATTTATCGAAAATTTGGGTTAAAACCCCGTCCTTTTAGGACGGCTTTGTGTTAAACTGATTGGTAAGCGGAAAATCAGATGTGTAGTCGTGACACGCGAACTGACCGTTGGACAAAGGCTAGTGTCACCAACCCATTTCGGG
>NZ_JADBRW010000463.1:0-3842 GCF_020247025.1 Microcystis sp. M109S1 | reverse complement strand
TTTGTGGAAGCTTTGGAAGCTTTTCGGACAGCGATGTCTTTCCGTTTCTTTGAGTGGCTGACCGAGAATCGGGATGTTTTTGCCGCTTACAAAGCCAGTTTAGGCTTTGTTTGGGCTTAAATTTTGTTTAAGTCCCATTACCCGAAGCCTTAGCTACAGCTAGAGAGATTGGGGATGAATCCAACCGTGCAGAGGCATTGACAGGGTTAGCTCCCTATTTACCCGAAAATCTCTTAAGCGAAGCCTTAGCCACAGCTAGAGAGATTGGGGATGAATCCTTCCGTGCTTGGGTATTAATACATTTAGCCCTCTATTTACCGGAAATCTTACCGGAAGCCTTAGCCACAGCTAAAAAGATTGGGGATGAGTCCAACCGTGCAAGGGCATTAACAGAGTTAGCCCTCTATTTACCGGAAATCTTACCGGAAGCCTTAGCCACAGCTAAAAAGATTGGGGATGAATCCTTCCGTGCTTGGGTATTAATACATTTAGCCCTCTATTTACCGGAAATCTTACCCGAAGCCTTAGCCGTAGCTAGAGAGATTAGGGATAAATCCGACCGTGCAAGGGCATTGACAGGGTTAGCTCCCTATTTACCGGAAATCTTACCCGAAGCCTTAGCCGTAGCTAGAGAGATTAGGGATAAATCCGACCGTGCAAGGGCATTAACAGAGTTAGCCCTCTATTTACCGGAAATCTTACCCGAAGCCTTAGCCGTAGCTAGAGAGATTGGGGATGAATCCGACCGTGCAAGGGCATTAACAGGGTTAGCCCCCCATTTACCTGAAAATCTCTTAAGCGAAGCCTTAGCCACAGCTAGAGAGATTGAGGATGAATCTAAACGTGGAGAGACATTAGCAGGGTTAGCCCCCCATTTACCCGAAAATCTCTTAAGCGAAGCCTTAGCCACAGCTAGAGAGATTGAGGATGAATCTAAACGTGGAGAGACATTAGCAGGTTTAGCCCCCCATTTACCCGAAAATCTCTTAAGCGAAGCCTTAGCCACAGCTAGAGAGATTGGGGATGAATCCTTCCTTGCTTGGGTATTAATACATTTAGCCCTCTATTTACCGGAAATCTTACCCGAAGCCTTAGCAGTAGCTAGAGAGATTTGGGATAAATCCGACCGTGCAAGGGCATTGATAGGGTTAGTTCCCCATTTACCGGAAGTGTTACCCGAAGCCTTAGCCGCAGCTAAAGAGATTGGTTGGTATGTGCCTAAATACGGCCGTGCAGAGGCATTAACAGAGTTAGCTCCCCATTTACCTGAAAGTTTATTACCCGAAGCCTTAGAAGTTGCTAGAGGGATTGTAAATAGATCCTCCCGTGCAGAGGTATTGACAGGGTTAGCTCCCCATTTACCTGAAAGTTTGTTACCCGAAGTCTTAGAAATCGCCAGAGCGATTGGGCTTGAAGGATACCGTGCAAGTGCATTGACAGGGTTAGCCCCCCATTTACCGGAAGTGTTGCCCGAAGCCTTAGAAGTTGCCAGAGGGATTGGGGATGAATGCCACCGTGCATCGGCATTACAAGAATTGACTAAGGTGTTAACCCCGGCCAATGTTGACCTATCCTTCTGGGAAAAAACCTTTTATGCTTTGGGTACTCTCACTCGTCCTCATTTCCTCGAAACTATTCCCAACTTAGTCCCTTTAATCCTTCATTTTGGTGGGGTTGCAGCTTTAAGAGAAGTCTATCAAGGCATTAGGGAAGTGAGTCGCTGGTGGAAGTGATTGCCCTGTCTCGTTTTAACCACAATCTCCAGCTTCGAGTCAAAAAAGCGATGGTGAATAGATCTATTATTCTTGCTAAAATCAAGAAAAACAAATTATTTTTAAACACTCATGAGCATTAATGTAACATTTCCCGAAGAACTCCTCATTGCTGCCAGAGAAGAAAAAGAAGCATTCTCTCGTAAAGTCATAATTTATACATTAGGACATCTTTATCAAGAAGGAAAAATTTCAGCAGGAATCGGCGCACAAGTATTAGGATGCGATAAATATACATTTTATACACTTCTCTCTGAGTATGGTTTTTCCATTATTGATTACACAGCAGAAGAATGGGAATCAGAAATACAAACCAGCCGTAAATTAGCCCAAAAAATCAAAGAGAATGAAGATAATTGTTAATTCTACACCGATCATCGCCTTATCTTTGATTAATCAATTAGATCTTCTTAATCAGCTATTTAATGAAGTGATTATTCCTTGGGCAGTTTATCAAGAAATTGTCATCGCTGGAGATAATAAACCGGGGGCAAAAGAACTCAAAAATGCCAATTGGATTCAAGTTCAAGAAGTTGCATCATCATCTCCTCTTGAACCGCTATTACTAGGATTAGATCGAGGAGAATTAGAAGTTATTCTCTTGGCAATTTCAATCAAACCAGACTGGGTAATTATAGATGAGAAATTAGCAAGAAGAGTTGCCAAAGCTATGGAATTACCCGTCAAAGGAACATTAGGAATTCTCTTGGTTGGTTTTTATGCAGGTTATCTATCTAAACAAGAAATTTTAGATTTATCACAACAGTTAGTTGATTATGGAATTCGTATTAGTTCTCCGATGATTAATTGGCTAAAAACAGAATTAGACAATGATCATTAATACCAAATCAATACAAAATAAACTACCATGAAACAACTAATCGTACACATTCGTGACCAAGAAAAAGCAGAAACACTCTCTAAAATTTTAACTGCTTTAGATTTTGTTGACTCTGTAGAAATCATCGAAGATCAAACAACATTATCTGATAACGAGCAAGACTTCTTTGCCTTAGCAGGATTGTGGGAAGACAGGGATATTACCCCTAAATCTATCCGTGAAGCAGCATGGCGAGAAGAAAACCGATGATTTTATGTGACACCAATATCCTCATTTAATTCTATAAAAACAACCATAGAATTATCGAAGAGCTTCGCCATGGACTAAATCAACTAGCCATTAGTTCCATTACTCAAGCCGAATTATATTATGGAGCAATCAATAAAAATGAACTCAACAAAATCAAAATACATCTCGGATTGCTACATACCTTTCCTGTAGATGTCGCAATATCCAATCAATTTATTAACTTAATGGAAACCTACTCCCTCAGTCACAAACTCAACATCCCTGACGCTATCATTGCCTCAACAGCATTAGTGCAGAATATTAAGCTATATACATTGAATTTGAGAGATTTTTGTTTTATTCAAGGCTTAGAACTCTATGATCTGTCAAATGAATAACCCATCAACGTTAGCATTTTCCAGCGTTCAGCGAACCAGTCATGAATTAGTCAAAAAATCAAAGAGAATGAAGATAATTGTTAATTCTATTCCCAACTTAGTCCCTTTAATCCTTCATTTTGGTGGACTGGTCGCCTTAAGAGAAGTGTATCAAAGTATTAGGAATGTTAGTCGCTGGTGGCGGTGATTCTCGTCCCACTAATTAGCCTCCACCTTACCCAATTGAATCAGCAGTCTGCTCCCCAGTGCCTTCGGCAAGCGTGGCAATCCGATAAAATATTGAATAGGTGACATCAGGAAAAAATTATCTATGGCAACTACATCAGAAGACGTATGGCGACTCTTAGCCGAATTAGCGACTGCTCAAGCCGAATTAACTGCTGCTCAAAAAGAAACTGACAAACAACTCAAGGAAACTGACCTACTATTGAAGGAAGTCAGTCAACAACAGAAGGAAAACGCCCAACAACTCAAGGAAACTGACCGACAACAGCAGAAAACTGACAAACAACTCAAAGAACTGGGCAAACAAATTGGGGGACTCGGTGCAAAATTCGGCAGCTTTACCGAAGGACTTGCCCTTCCCTCAATGGAAACGATTCT
>NZ_JADBRW010000462.1:0-7500 GCF_020247025.1 Microcystis sp. M109S1 | reverse complement strand
GTTGGGTAAGACTTTTAGACTTTTTGTCAATCAAAAAGTACCAGGCATGGGAGTGATCAGGGGGAAAATTCAGGTACTTTTTCCCTGAAAATTAGGTAGTTGACCACCTGAAAATCGGTAAAACCCATCCCCCATCCCCCCTCCCCCAACCCCCAACCCCCAACCCCCACCGAAAAACTTTTTCAGCAGACCCTATATATTTTCCTACCAGATAGGAATCGTTACTTAGGGTTTGCTGAATAAATGTGAAATATAGACGAGGTAAGGGTTTTAGGGTACTGTTTCGCCCCCACAGGTGCAAGATTTTGAGAGTCCTGTAAGGGCGAAGCATTCGGGCAATAACCTATCGGTGAAACCGTAGATTTTCTATCCGAATGCTTCGCCCCTACTTTTTCAGCAAACCCTATTTAGCTTCAAATTGGGCCTGTTTACGAAGTAATTCCCCGATGGTTAAATTGGGTTGAGGTCTGCCATCAAAAACCGTTCCTACCTCAAATTTTTGCAACTGTACCCTTGCCAAATGATAGGCCTCATCCGGTAGGGGAATATAACCAATAGTATCTAATAAATTGGGAACTCGATCGAGATAATGTTCGACAAATTTCTCTAAAGCGGGATTCTCTTGGGCTTTTTGGGCATTAACATAAATAAACAAAGGACGAGATAAAGGCTGATATTTACTATCCTCTACATTGCTGCGAGTTGGTTCGATACCGTTAACTTTCAAAGCTTTTAATTTATCCCGATTTTGTTCATAGTAAGCATGACCAAAATAGCCTAAAGCGTTGGCATCTTGACTGACGGCATTAACTAAAGCTTGGTCATCTTCACTAAAATTAAAGTCCCCACGACTGGCATCTTTGCCGTTAATTACCTCACTGAAAAAATCGTAGGTTCCGGAGTCTTTACCTGGCCCGTGAAGGGTAATCGGTTGGTCAGGCCAAGCGGGATTAATTTGATTCCAACGTTTGATTTTATTCTCGGCCGCTGGTTCCCAAATAGTTCTTAATTCTGTGGTGGAAATATCATCAACCCAGTTATTTTGGGGATTGACTACCACGGTTAAAGCATCAAATGCGATCGGTAGTTCGATAAATCTTACCTTATTAGCATCACATTCTTTTAATTCTTCCACAGAAATCGGCCGAGAAGCATTATTAATATCCGTTTCTCCCGCACAAAATTTTCTAAAACCGCCGCCGGTTCCTGAAATATTAGCGTCAATTTTAACATCAGCCAAAACTTTGTTAGGGGTATTAGCTTTAAAATCTTCGAGAACTTTATTGGTAATTGGTGCTACGGTACTCGAACCATCAATTTTAATTGGTTTTAGGTCTTGAGGATTAATATTGGCACAAGCGGGTAAAAGTAGAGCAGTTCCTAGGACAATTGCGACTACTTTGGTCGGACGAGATAGCTGAGTAAAAATTTCTAGCATAGGTGTAAAAAGGACAAAGTAAAAAAGGGGCGCTAGGTGTTTTTTCAGTGACCAGTAAACAGTAATCAGTAATCAGTGAGGGATTTGGGATTTGGGTGTTGGGGAGTTTTTTGCTGTAATCGGTAATCGGTGAACTGAAAACTCACATCTGATAACTGATAACTGATAACTGATAACTGATAACTGATTCAAGGCTGGGGGATGATGGCTAAAAACCTTAATATTTTCTTTGTTGTTTTTACGTCGCTATAATGGTAAGGAAAGAGACAACCCCTATCTAGACATGAAAAGTTAGCGGCTTTACCTGCGACTTAAAACTAATGTTCAGTCAAAATAAATAGTAAAAGAAGTTGAGATTTTTGTCTAGAACGTAGGTTGGGTTGAAGCATGAAACCCAACGCCCGCATGGGTTACGAAGTGCGCTAACCCATCCTACAAATAATTGTGCCTCCCTACTTAAAACTAATGTTCAGTCAAAATAAATAGTAAAAGAAGTTGAGATTTTTGTCTAGTTATCGAGAAAATTTTCCTTGACAATACATTATGTTTTTTTATTCGCTTCTTAACCTATTCTTTACCAAGCCGTGGTAACTTTTAGCGTAAGATTTAAGGCAGTTTACGGATCAAAATTAATCCTCATCCTATGCTCAGCAAAAACAGAACCCATTTACTAACAGCCTTATCCATAGCGACTTTAACCGCGACTTTAACCGCTTGTGGGGGCGGTGATACGGCAGGAACTAGCGGAGAGGGAAGCAATAGAATCTCCCAAGTCCCTCTACAAGGAGAGGTCGCCCTCAATGGTGCGGGCGCTTCTTTTCCTGCACCCCTATATCAAAACTGGTTTGTCACCATCAATCAACTATTTTCTAAACTGCTAATTAACTATCAATCTACCGGTAGCGGGGCGGGAGTCGAACAATTTATTCAAGGTACGATCGATTTTGGCGCTTCCGATGTAGCCATGAGTGACGAAGATATGGCCAGAGTTAGCCGCGGGGTTTTACTGCTACCGATGACGGCGGGAAGCATCGTTATGGCTTATAATTTGCCCGGAGTAGAAGGGCTGAAACTAAGTAGGGAAGCCTATGTAGGCATCTTTTTAGGCACGATTACCCGTTGGAACGATGCCAAAATTGCCGCCGATAACCCCGATTTAAAACTACCCGATCAAGAAATTACCGTAGTTCACCGGGCAGACGGTAGCGGGACAACGGGAGTTTTTACCAAGTTTTTAAGCGCCGTTAGTCCCGAATGGAAAAAAAGCATCGGGGACGGAAAAGCCGTACAATGGCCGACCAAAAAAGGTAAATTTCTCGGCGGTAGAGGCAATGAGGGTGTAACCGCCCTAATTCAACAAAATCAAGGCTCGATCGGCTATATCGAGTACGGTTTCGCTAAAAATAATAACCTGCCCATGGCCGCCCTGCAAAATCAGGCGGGTAAATTTGTCAATCCCGATGAAACCAACGCCGCTGCAACCTTAGCCACGGTGGAATTACCCGAAAATCTGCGGGCTTTTATCGTTGATCCCCCGGGGGAAAATTCCTATCCCATTGTCACCTACACTTGGATGTTGGTTTATAAAAAATACAACGATCCCCAAAAAGCTTTAGCTATGGAGGCGATGATCGAATTTGGACTCAATCAGGGACAGGAACAGTCCGCCGCCCTTGGTTATATTCCCCTACCGAAAAACGTCCGGGAACGAGTAGCTGCCGCTGCCGATGTCATCTATCCCGAGTACACAATCAAGGTGGATTAGTCGCCGAAAAAATGTATTCAAAGTTACAATAATAGTGTAGAAAAGTCAATTTCGACCTTAGCTACCGCAAACTAGCTGGATTTAAACCCTAATCATGAGTGCGCCCACAGTTTCACCCGAATCAAATTTTAAAGAACGTCCAGAATCAGAAAAAATCCTCGATAAAGGCTTTGTTGGATTAACTACCGCCTTTGCCATCGCTATTGGGGTAATTTTGCTCCTAATTGCCCTAGTTATTTTTATTCGGGCTTTACCGGCGATTCAAACCTTTGGTCTGGGATTTTTGACCAGTAGTGCTTGGAATCCCGTGCGCGGTCGCGAAGAATTCGGAGTTCTGCCCGTTATCTACGGAACTCTCGTTAGTTCTCTGATTGCCCTCCTGATTGCTGTTCCCCTCGGTATCGGTTCAGCCATTTTTTTAAGCGAAGATTTTATTCCCTTAAATGCGCGGACAATTTTAGTCTTTTTAGTACAACTTTTGGCCGCTATTCCCAGCGTTGTTTACGGATTGTGGGGCATTTTCGTGCTGATTCCTATACTCAGACCCCCTGGCAACTGGTTAAATGCTAATTTTGGCTGGATTCCTCTGTTTAGCACCCCCTTGGGCGGGCCAGGTATGTTACCGGCGGGGGTAATTTTATCGATTATGATCCTGCCGATTATTATCGCTATCTCTCGTGACTCTTTGGCCGCTTTACCGCCGGACTTGCGGCAAGCTTCCCTAGGTTTGGGAGCCACCCGTTGGGAAACGATTTTTCGGGTATTAATTCCTGCCGCTTTTTCCGGGATTGTCGGGGGGATTATGTTAGCTTTAGGGCGGGCTTTAGGGGAAACAATGGCAGTAACGATGATTATCGGTAATTCTAACCGTATTAGTGCCTCTATTCTCGCCCCTGCGAATACGATCGCCTCCTTGCTGGCTAACCAATTCGCCGAAGCTTCGGGAATGCAAGTATCAGCTTTAATGTATGCGGGTTTTGTGCTGTTAGTTTTGACCCTAGTAGTCAATATCTTCGCAGAATTAATCGTTAATCGCGTCAAAGCTAAGTATTAAGCCATCGGTCGTCAGTTATCAGTTATCAGTTTTAAGTTTTGAGTTTTAAGTGAGCAGTATGTATGGATATTCTCGACTTTGTTTGATAATTTTTGCTTATGGAATCGTGAAATGCTTACTAGGCAACACTTTTAGGACTATTTTGCGGAAAAAACTATCAGTATAGACCTCGTTTCCACACAGAAACCAGAAAAGCCTATGTATTAAGTGATGATCATCAAATGGCAGTTTACTGCTGTCTTTTCACTTTTCACTGTTTACTGTTTACTAATCACTGATTACTGTTCACTGATAACTGATAACTGATATGGATAGTGCGAATTTAGGCAATAATCTCAAAAAGAAACCGAGTAGTCCTCGATCGCTATTGGGGACAATTATGACCGTTCTCTCGGCTTTATGTTTAGCTGTCACCGTGATTCCCCTTTTTGCCGTCCTAGGCTTCGTTTTTGTGCAAGGGGTGGGTCGTTTAAACGCTAATCTCTTTACTAAATTACCACCACCGCCGGGGTTAGGAGGAGGCGGCATCGCTAATGCCATTTTAGGCACAATTATCGTCGTTGCCCTCGCTACAGCGATCGCAGTTCCCATCGGCGTTTTAGCGGCGGTTTATCTCTCGGAATTTAGCGGTGATAACAAACTTGCCCAGGGTGTGCGCTTTGCTACCAACGTTTTAGCGGGCGTTCCCTCGATTATTGTCGGGGTTTTCGCCTTCGGTTTGTTAGTTGCGCCCTTATTTGGCGAAGGAACAGCCCTTTTAGGTTTTTCTGCCCTGGCCGGTTCGATCGGTTTAGCGGTGTTAATGTTACCGACTATTATTAGAACCACCGATGAGGCTTTAAAAATCGTTCCCCAAGACATCCGCTGGGCAGCCATGGGTTTAGGGGCCTATAACTACCAAACTGTCCTAAAAATCGTCCTTCCTGCCGCAGTTCCCGCTATTTTAACCGGTGTGACTTTAGCAATTGCTAGGGCTGCCGGGGAAACCGCCTCCTTAATTTTTACGGCATTATTCTCTAACTTTTGGCCTCGGGGTGTCTTTGAACCGATTGCCACCCTTTCGGTCTTAGTTTTCAACTTTGCTACGGCCCCTTTTGCCCCTCAACAGCAATTAGCTTGGGCAGGTGCTTTAATTCTGGTGCTTTTGGTGTTGGTAACTAACATTTTATCCCGTTTAGCTACGCGCCAGAAAACCTATTAAGTCAAGGAAAAAGTGAAAAGGAAAAAGGGATATTTAAGTAAAAATCTATCTATCTTTCCAACTCCTCAATTATCCAAATTCAAGTGAAATAAATAATTTATGCTAACTAACTCTAACACCCATTCTACAGGAACCGTTTTAAAGGTCGATAAGGCTGACATTTACTATGGTAATTATCGGGCAGTACGAGACGTTTCGATCGATATTCCCAAAAATAAAGTCACCGCTTTTATCGGACCCTCTGGCTGTGGAAAAAGTACCATTCTCAGGTGTTTTAATCGTCTCAATGATTTAATTCACGGTTTTCGTATTGAGGGCAAAGTTTTTTATCATAACCAGGATATTTACTCTCAAGAGGTGGATCCTGTCGAAGTAAGAAAATGTATCGGTATGGTGTTCCAGCGCCCTAATCCTTTCCCCAAATCCATCTATGATAATGTGGTTTACGGAGCGCGCTTAAATGGTTATAAAGGCGATTTAGATGAATTAGTAGAAAAATCCTTGCGTCGGGCAGCTCTCTGGGAAGAAGTACAAGATAAACTGAAAGAAAGCGGTTTTTCCCTGTCGGGGGGACAACAACAAAGATTATGTATTGCTCGCGCTATTGCCGCTCAACCAGAAGTATTATTAATGGATGAACCCTGTTCGGCACTCGATCCGATTTCAACTTTAAAAGTTGAGGAATTAATGCACGAGTTAAAAGAACGTTATACAATTATTATTGTTACTCACAATATGCAACAAGCTACTAGAGTAGCAGATTTAACGGCTTTTTATAACGCTGAACCCACCGATAAAGGTGGCAAAATTGGTTATCTAGTCGAGTTTGATCATACGGACAAAATCTTCGGTGATCCTCAAGAACAAGCAACTAAAGATTATGTTAGTGGACGTTTTGGCTAAATCAGTTATCAGTTATCAGTTATCAGTTATCAGATGTGAGTTTTCAGTGAACAGTATGAAGTGGCAAGTTGGCAGTTTTCTTTTCACTGATTACTGTTTACTGGTCACTGAAAAAAAACACCCATCTTCTTTTTCCTTTGAAAATTATGTATAGTACCGATGTTGTTACCGATGCGGTTTTGAGAACCAAAAACTTAAATGTTTACTACGGTTCTAATCTCGCTGTTCGTGATGTTAACCTTGATATTCCTGAGAAAAAAGCGATCGCTTTTATCGGTCCCTCTGGCTGCGGAAAAAGTACGGTTTTGCGCTGTTTTAATCGCATGAATGATCTGGTTAAAAGTGCCAAAATTGAGGGAAAAGTTACCTTTCGCGGTCAAGATATTTATGGTAATTCCGTTAACCCTATCGGGTTACGCAGTCGCATCGGTATGGTGTTTCAGAAACCGAATCCTTTCCCCAAATCTATCTATGAAAATATCGCTTTTGGGGCGCGTTTAAATGGTTACATCGGTGATATGGATCAATTAGTGGAAGAATCTTTAAGAAAAGCCGTTCTCTGGGATGATGTTAAAGGTAAACTCAAAGAAAGTGGTTTAGCTTTATCGGGGGGACAACAACAAAGGTTATGTATTGCCCGCGCTATTGCGGTTAAACCGGAAGTTGTTTTAATGGATGAACCCTGTGCGGCACTCGATCCGATTTCTACCATAAAAATTGAGGAATTAATTCACGAATTAAAAACCCAATATACTATAGTTATTGTTACTCATAATATGCAACAAGCGTCGCGGGTTTCTGATTTAACGGCTTTTTATAATGCTGAACCGACCCCAAAAGGCGGTAAAGTGGGCTATTTAGTGGAATATGATCGCACCGAGGTAATCTTTCAAAATCCCGCTCAAGAGTCCACTAGAGATTATGTTAGTGGTCGTTTCGGTTAAAGGATTAATAATTAGGGTTTGCGGCAAAAAGTTTTTCGGTGGTGGTAGGGTGTGGGGTGTGGGGTGTGGGGTGTGGGGTTTTACCAGTTTTGAGGTGGCCAATTACCTAATTTTCAGGGAAAAAGTGCCTAAATTTCCCCCCGATCACTGCCATATCCAGTACTTTTTAAGTTCCAAAAGGTCTAAAAGTCTTAC
>NZ_JADBRW010000461.1:0-14232 GCF_020247025.1 Microcystis sp. M109S1 | reverse complement strand
GTAAAAACATTTTGGCCGCAGGACTTGCGGTGTCAGTCTGTAGAGCGACCATAAGACCAGAACAGAGTAAATCTGTTAAGGCAGGTGCGGAACCCCGCAAGGGAAAGAAGCAGAAACCTAAATCGTGAGGTTTGGGAATCGCCGCACTTTTAGGGCGGCGAGGATGTCAACTTCGAGGATGCGACTTTGACGCAGATGTTCCAACCAGCGCCAACGGTATTGACGGGAGTTAACGGCAAAATTTTGGTAACGTCGCATCAGTAAGCGAGAACGACCTTGACCGAGAGAAATCCCGTATAAAGCCAATCCAGCATACCAATCGGGATTAGGCAGAGAAAAACGATAATGAACGAGATTAGGGGCTAGAAAATCCAGATATTTCCAGCTTTCCTGCGGATTGCGGCTATTGCGCCACTGACTGCGAATTCCCCGCGCCGAGATTTCGAGGATTTGGAAGGCTAACGGTTGAGCATTTTCCCGTTTTGCCCCGAATTCGCTGCGATCATGGCTAATATTAACATGGGCGGGATCGAGGAGATTTTCGAGTAAATAGCCCTGTTCGTAGGGAAAATCGATGACATAATCGGTATGGACACAATTGGGGTCTTCTAGGTCTTTGATGATAGGAATATCGCTTTCTTTCGCTGTTTCCTGTTCTCCTAACCAAACCCAGAGGACTCCCTGACGTTCCACCACCCTATAGGATTTAACCTTGGCATTGCGGGGAATCGGGGTATTGACTGGCAGTTGGGGAATATGGGAACATTTTCCATCCGTCTCGAACTGCCAACCATGGTACAAACATTCTAAACGCCCAGCGATCATCTGTCCTGTGGAGAGTTTAGCCAAGCGATGGGGACAGCGATCGAGCAAACAGCCCCATTTTCCCTGCTGATCGCGAAATATTAGCAATGGTTGCCCATAAAGAGAGAAAGAGTAGGGATTTTTTTGCCAATCCTGCACGAATAACACAGGATACCAACAATTTTGGTAGTGAAAACAGTCATCCCTAGGGAGGGGTTGAGATTGATCAGCGCTCGTCATGGCGATGAGAGAGAAAAAATATTGATCATCATCATAATATCGGTGTGGCAAATTGATCTCTGTCTTCCTACTATCTTTTAATTAATCCGAAAGAGACTAGGAGAGGGTGGAAATCCCCGATAGGTGTTAATTGTAGCCAAAAAATCGATTGTAAAGCCTTTTATTGATTTCGTATAGTAGCCAAATAATTAAAAAACAGACAGAGATGAATATCAAAGGTTTTTGAGTCAGTAAATTCTGCAAACTCCAGAATAGTTGCTGCGGTTGAGTGACTAGATACCAACTATTCAGTCGGAGAAACCGTCCTAAATAGATACCGATCGCACTTAAAAAATGGAGAATTATTTCTAGGGGTAAAACTGCTGAATTTAGCTGACTTTGCTGACAATAACTTTTTAAATTAAGTAAGGAGAGAACGTATAGCTGAAAGCCAATAAAAATAAAGAAGCTATACTGGGGGATTAAAACTAAAAAAATTAAACTTTTGGCGTAATCCTGCTGAAGATAGGCGATTAAATGAATGCTATCGGTGAGAATATAGGGAGCATTGGGTAAAAAAAGCAGGAAAACTAAGAGAATTAACCACCAGAGTAGGGAACGATCGAGGGCGATCCGAAATAGCCAAAAGCTAAGGATAAAGGGGATAAAAGCCAGAAAAGAATTCCAGATAATCCTCCCGGTGCTAAGGTTAAATAATTGCCAAGCATTGTGCCACCAATCCCTAGTTAAAATTATCGTTAAATCTGCCCAAATCATCCCTTAAATACCAGTCTCCTCTAGGGTTGATAAATATCTTAACCAATTTTTTAAAGATTCCGGGAAAGGGATTCTTTGTCTAGCGGTGGGAGCGATGCAGACATGGCGAGTTTTCGCTTTTGCGACCATGATTTCAGCCAAATAAATTTTATACTGCAATTCAAACTCGTTTTCGCTTAGGGATCGGGCAGTGAAATCAATCTGTATGCGATCGCCACAAAAAAGAGGCCGAAAAAACTGGATTTCCGCTTGAGTAATCGGTAGGGCAACCGGAGAATCTTTCAAAAAATCCTTGATATTGATGCCAAATTGTGCTAAAGAAAACTCGTAGGCTTGATGACAGATCGAGAGAAGATGGGCAAAGTAAACCACACCGGCCGCATCGGTATCGGCCAGATAAATTAGGCGCTCGTAGGACATAAAAAGCTTATTGTCTTTCTAGAAAGGTTAAACTATCTTGTAGTTGTCTTAACTCGTCCCGATGGGCTTTTACAGTTAATTCCGTTTGCTGAGATTTGCTTTCTACTTTAAAAGCCACTTCTTCTAAACGGCCGACTTTTTGCCAATAGAAAACCCCCGCGAGGGGAGATAAACCCACAAGAGCAAAAATATAGGGATTAGTATCGGGAAATAACAGCGATAACACCAGCGATAAGCAAAATAAACCCAAGGCCGCCAAAATTGTCAAAAATATCGCTAGAAAGGGGCTAGGCGGCACAAAACCCTGTAATCTGACAATATTCTGTTCGGGTTCGATCGCCTTGACTTGATAGGAACGTCGGTCAAAATAATCTCGCAGTTGTTCTAATAGTTGGTCGTCACTGGTACTGGTAAGATAGACACGCTGTTCGATACGCTCTTTGACGGAACCGCGAATAAAAAAGAATAATCCCACCATGAGCAGGAGAGTCAGAAAAAAAGTTGAGGAAAGAACGGGGGTATCCATGGCGGCGGTTAGGAGCGAAAAAACTTACAATTAATCCTAATTATCCTAACCTATCTTCTCCCCCGATCAGAAGATAGACCCTAGGAGCAAAACCTCGATCGAGAATCAGAAAAATTTCACCCCAAGGCAGATTCATGGGCAACAATCTATTAACAGGATTAATCGAACCCTTACAGTATAGTTTCATGCAGAGATCCCTAATTGAAGCTATCATCGTCGGGATCATTTGTGCGGTGGTGGGAACCTACCTGATGGTACAACGTTTGGCCCTCTTGGGCGATGCCATCAGTCACTCGGTCTTACCTGGATTAGCGATCGCTTTTATTGGTAATTTTAATCTGCTACTGGGTGCTTTACTAGCCTCAATGGTCAGTACCCTAATGATTAACTTGATCCGTAATCGTTCCCCAATCAAAGAAGATGCGGCCATGGGGATCGTTTTCTCGGCTTTTTTTGCCCTTGGCATCACCCTGATCACTCTCATCCAAAAAAACAACAAAATTGACCTGAATCACTTTCTCTTCGGCAATATTCTGGGTGTCACTGCTGCCGACATCCGCGATACCCTAATTATTGCCGTTATCGTTTTGTTAACCGTTTTGCTCCTGTATAAAGAACTATTATTCTACACTTTCGACAAAATCGGGGCGCAAGCGGCGGGTTTACCGGTAAATTTATTAGATTTAGGCTTAATGCTCCTGATTGGTCTGACAATCGTTGCTAGTCTCCAAGCAGTGGGAGTAATCCTCGTTTTGTCCCTTTTGATTACCCCCGCGGCCACTGCTTATCTTTTAGTTACCCGTCTCCATCAAGTCATGGGTTTAGGTGTGGGTGTGGGGATTATTTCTAGTATCAGTGGGATGTATTTAAGTTATTACTGGAATTTACCCTCTGGACCGGCGATCGTGCTTGTCGCTTTTACCCTATTTATGTTGGCCTTTTTATTCAGTCCCCGTCAGGGAATTTTCACTCATCCCTCTAGTCTAGGTGGTCAACTTTCTATCTGGGGAGAGATGAAAAATTTGTTGAGACGACGTTAGTTTGCAGCAGAAGGTTGGGTTTTTGGCAAGTGATCAAAAAAAGCCGACGACTGACGACTAAAAAACTGATAACTGCTATAAGTAGTCGGACAAAATTAATTTCCTAGTCGAGACGGGAGACAGCAGAGGATGCCCTCTCCAGTTATACTTCATCTTTATGAGAAACGCCTTAAGTATGCCACAGTTTTTGAAAAATGGTATAAAAAGTATAAATGTTAATCGATCGACTTAAATCTTAAACTAAATAATCAAGCCCGAATCGCCCAGTATTGGAGGAACAAAACAACTCGTGAGTATAACTGATTTAATCCAAAAAGGCGGAGTGGCCATGTGGCCGCTGCTTTTTCTGTCTATTTTAGCTCTTAGCACTATTATCGAACGAATTTGGTTTTGGAGTCGTACTCTCCTCAGTGAGGGCCAGATTTTAAATCGCATTATGGAATCCGCCATCCGTAACTGGGATTTGGCGGCAAAAGTCGCCGGAGATTCCCGCAATCACCCCATTGGTAGCTATCTTTATGCTCCCCTGCGCTTAGAAAATCCAGATCCAGAGGTTTTTCACTTTGCCCTCGAATCGGCTGCCGATGAACAATTATCCCTAATGAAACGGGGCGATAAAATGCTTGAGGCAGTCGTCGCCCTTTCCCCCCTGTTAGGATTATTAGGGACGGTACTCGGTTTAATTACCTCTTTGGCCGATATTCAATTAAGTGACCTGGGAACTTCCTCGACGGCGGGAGTAACTTTAGGTATTAGTGAAGCTTTAATTTCCACCGCTACCGGCTTAATTGTCGCTATTTTTAGCCTCGCTTTCTATCGTGTTTTTCAGGGACTCTGGTTCAATCAAGCCCGAATTTTTCGCAAGGCCGGCAGTGATTTAGAAATTATCTACCGCCAACGCTGGTTACACCAAGAAGACCAACAATACGCCCTCAGTGCTAACCTAGAAAAACCTCTCGATCGCTAAGTCTCCCCCTTATCAAGCATGGCCGAAACTAAATCTCTTAACCACAAAAAGCCAAATAGTAGCCATATTACGGCTCGTCCGCTCAAATTATGGCATGATCAACACCGTATTCAAGAGGATGTGCAGGTTAATATCGTTCCCTTGATCGATGTAATTTTCTGTATTCTCACTTTCTTTATTCTCGGTGCAGTGGGATTATCTCGCCAACAGGCTATCAGCCTCGATTTACCGAAAGCTAGTACCGCCACCACCCCGATGCGGGAAATGTTGGTGGTTAGTCTCGATGATTTCGGACAACTCTACGTCGAAAAACAAATGGTGACTCGCGCCCAGCTGTTCGAGGCGATCAAGAATTATCATCAATATAGTCCCAATGGACTGATGGTACTCAATGCCTCCAGAAATGCCAGTTATAACGAAGTGGTTGGGGTTTTAGACCTACTGCGACAGGCAGGCGGTGATCGTGTGGCTTTAGCGACTCTATCGGGGGAGGCTAATAATCCCACCCTGGAAAATAGCAATCCTTTGCCCAATTTGCCGACTAATCCCACCTTGCCCAGTTTACCCAATCCTCTGGGCAGAAATTAACTAGGAATGGATACGATAGGTGAGTAATTGTTCTTCGAGGGCGGCAATGCGATTGTAGGCCGCCGTCAATTGTGCCGTTAATCGGCGAATTTGGATTTCATCGGCAAAAGAATTATCGCCATTGACAGCTGGTGCTTGTTTGCCACCGTGATCCCGGAGAATATCTTTATGATCGTAGAGGCTATTATCGGATAACTCGGAAAAACCGACCATTTCCAGGGATTCTCGCCGGTAATGACTCGATTTATCCCCAGCTAGGATAGCAATTTGCTGGCTGAGGCTTTCGACAATATCCTGTAGACGCTCGACTTTCCGATCAAGACTGATAATCTGTTGTTGTAGTCCATTCATGCAATTACCTAGGGATAAAGGAGGTTTCCCCTCTATGCTAGGCTCTTGAGGAAATGGACTATAACAATTTATGATTGATTTAACGATCCCTTTACTGCCCTTAACGAAAATATGGCACGGGAAGTCCCCACACGAGAGCGAAGCGGGATGGGGATGTGCCGAGTGCCTCCTTTCCCCTTGATTAAAACCTATGCCACAATGTTTAGGCGTTGTCAGGTCAAGACCTCGGTTTTACCCTGTGGCTATGTAGGGTTTGCGGCAAACAGTTTTTCGTGGGTGTGGGGAGAAGGGAGTGCCGGAGCAGGGAGTGGGGAGCAGGGAGAAACAATTCATAACTTGAGAGTTAATCACACTATTAAAAGAGGAATTTAGCCATCAATCTTTACCGAGAAGCCGGATTTACTAACATGGCCAAAGCACAGAGACATTGTGGTTAGACTTAAGCATATTTTGAGACTTTTTAGAATGAAATAGCCCTGGCATCGGTAATAGCACTCGAAATAAAAATTAGCTCACCAATCTAGATAAAATTTCTCGATGAATTAAAGCTCGATCGATTAAAAAATGTTTGCGATCGCTGGTTAATCCCTCTCCATTGGCATAAAAATTAATCCAAGTGGTACTAATATCATTAACTGCCTCTGGTAACTGATCTAATTCCCAACCCGGCATCGGTACTTCGGCAATTAATCGCGACACTTTCGGATCATAACTAAGGGCAAAACAACGACAATCTTCTGCCGCGGCCATAATTAAACTATGAAAGCGCATTCCGATCACCATTTCTACCCCACGAAATAAGCCTTTTAACTGTCTTGGATCCTCTAAACTAATGATTTGATAATTTTCCCTTAATTGACGGGCTACAGCTTCACAGAGGGGCAAATCCCGCGACTTTTGAAAAGGGACTAAGAGAATAAACGCCCCCGTGCTGGTTTGTAAATCAATTAAAGCTCGGGTTAATTTATCTAATTTTGCCGGGGTTAATAGGGGATGGGGACGTAAATTGACGGCGATTCTTGGGGCGGGTAAATCCGATAATCCCTTGACTGATTGAGCGTCTAAAGCCCATACTGGATCGGGGGCAACAATGGGATGAATACCCCAATTGGCGACTAAATGAGCCGAAGTATCATCGCGCACAGTAACTAAACTACATTTTTGTAAAACTTTTTTGGTTAACCAACGGGTAAAAGGTCTATTTAATGGTCCAATTCCCTGGCCCCAAGCAATAGTTTTTAAGCCCAATAATTGAGCAAGAGCCATTAAACCACCGTAATAAATTGGACTGGCAAAACTGGTGACATCCTGCATTAAACTGCCGCCACCCCAGATAAATATATCCGCTTTTTTCATAGTTTGAAAAACTTGCCACCAATCCCTACTAGGACAGGTTTCCACTCCATAACGTTGACTGGTTTCTCTGGGATTATTTGACAAAACAATAGGTTTAATTGCTGAGGGCAACATCTGCAATAGAGACACTAATAATGCCTCATCTCCTCCGTTTCCTCTCCCATAATATCCACAAATTACTGCACGCATATATTCAGTTATCAGTTATCAGTTGTCAGTTATCAGTTGTCAGTCAACATTTGCCTGTTGTCTGTTCCAGTGTTTTCTTGAAAGTAGGTTTTCCCTTTTTACTTTTTACTTTAAAAATGTCTCTTAGTTTCTTAAGTTATGCTGTCAGCTACAAGTTAGCAGTGACCAGTTTTATTCGATTCAGTGATCAGTTTATCTATTTTCTTATTCCCACTCATAACTAATAGCTTAAACCTGATCACTGTTTACTGATAACTGATCACTGATTTAGTCGTCCATTTGCCAGGGTTCGGTGATGTTTTTTTCATCGAGGATATTTTTGGCTCTTAAAATCAAGACTAATTGACCTAAGATGGTGACATCGGGGGGACTATCAAACCATTGTAAAGAGACGGAATTATCTCTCTCTACCAGATAATAATTGTTCACGTCCCATTCGGCCAAAACTCGATCGATCACTAATAAAACTTCTTCGGATCTGGTGGCAATCGATCGAGGTAATTGATCGCTAGGCCATAAAATAGCTATAGGATCGATCGCTTTGAGAATTGCTTGCCAACCGGGGAGAGGCACAATCGTTTGTTTATCCCCCACCGTTACCAGTCGAAAAGGTTCCTCGACGCTCAAACTTTCTGTGTGTTTTATATCAGTTACCGTCACTGGAAATCTTCCTACCAAAGGAATAATTCTGGCTAATTCGTCCTCATCCTGTAAACGATGGACGGGTAGCAGGGGAGCGCTACGGGAGGGAGTAACGGTAAAATCTTGTAGTAAAGACTCGATCGCCTGTCTGGCCGAGTCAGAATGGGCAAATTTCAACCCTTTAGCGATTAATTTCGCTCTTTCGGCTAAATCTCGCTTTTGTTTGCCCCGTTTCCAACACTGATAAGCGATCGCATCTCCAGGATGACGAGTAAATTCACTGGGAATCTGGGATAAACGGGAAAAATCTTGGATAGCTTTGGCGATATCGTGTGCTTCAGCCACCTCAATCCTTTTTTCTGCCGCTAACTTCGCTGCCCCCAGTCTTTGTTCTTGATTGAGAATCCGCAATTCGTATAACACATCACTGCGCGGCCCGATGTAGTAACTTAATAAATCTTCAGCTGCCCCCGCTTTGATTAAACTCTCAAAAACTTGGGCAGCGACAATAATTAAATTTTGTTGGGCATTTTGAAAACCCGTTTGTTCAAAGATTAACTGGGAATCGTAGCCAGCTTTTTGCAGTTTTTGACATTTTTGCCCCCAATTCACCCAATTTCCTTCCTTATGAAGCAGCGAGCGCATTAATTCGGTCGCTTCCGTTTCGCTGATTCGATCATCTGTACTGCGAGGCTGTTCTGTCATAGACAACTTGATCAAGCTACAATAACTAAAATTTATCTAATCCCTCAAAAATCTTCAAGAGCAATTAAGGTTAACAGGATAGACTAGATAGTAACAGGATAGCTGACAATCACCCCCTTCGTACCTGTTAGGGCAAGTTTATCTTCAATGTCTAGATTAAGAGTTAATGGAAGCATTCCCCCCTCGTCCCCAACTAACCCCGGTCAAAGGACGATGAAAACCAAGCGTCACCCCAAAGATAGCGCCTTGGGTTTAGTCTCTACCCTCAGCTTTCCGGCGATCGTCGGGACGGCGGATATGATGCTAAAATCAGCAGAAGTTACCCTCGTGGGTTACGAAAAAATTGGCGGTGGTCACTGTACAGCGATCGTGCGTGGTAATATTGCCGATGTGCGGTTAGCAGTGGAAGAAGGGGCAAAAACCGCCGCACAGTTCGGACAATTGGTATCTAAATCGGTTATTCCGCGACCGATGCCCAATTTAGAGGTAATTTTCCCAATTGGTAGCCGTTTAGCCGAAATTGCCCAAAGTCAACGGGGTTTCAGCAAACTGAGCAATATGTCGATCGGTCTCTTGGAAACCCGCGGTTTTCCCGCTATGGTGGGGGCAGCCGATGCCATGTTAAAATCGGCCGATGTGCAGTTAGCTTCCTACGAAACGATTGGGGATGGTTTGTGTACGGCCATTATCCGGGGTTCCGTCGCTAATGTGGCCGTGGCCATTGATGCGGGAATGCGGGAAGCAGAGAAAATCGGTGAACTGCACGCGGTGATGATTATTCCCCGTTTATTGGAAGATTTAGAACATACCCTACCGGTAGCCAGCTACTGGTTAGAAACCCCCGAACCTTTACCGATGTTGTTACCCAATACCGTCCGGGAAAAACAACGGGAATTAGTCGCTTTACCGGAATTGGAAAAAACCAAAATACCGATTCGTCGCCAAGAAATGCAGGAAAAAGTGTTAGAAGAAGTGATTCCCGTGGAAGTTATCACCGATGAGGACAGTTATTAATTTTTATTTTCAACTTTGGTCCTGTGCTGCTAAAAGTACAGGACCAAAAGGTTGAATTAGGGTTTGCAGCAAAAAGTTTGTTGGTGGGTGTGGGGTGGATACTTGTATCGGGTATGAATGATAATTTGACGGTAAAAAATCTTTACAGAAGCCCCCGACAATTAAACGAATCGAATAATGATAAATTTTTGTCAAGAGGTGCGGTCAGATCGAATAATCATCGGTAGAATTAGCCTATTGTCAGGAATTTGGTTAAACAAGGTTTTTGGCAATATACTAATCTGGCTAAACACGCTTTTGGGCGTGATATAGGGAAAAGTTCTGGCGATTGCGCCTAAATAGATTGATATGCTGAAAGTTGACCCATATCGTTATTCTGGAGAGTGTTATACAGAAAGTTGACCTATAATATGTAGTTAGAACCTCTTAAATAGTGGGTCTGCAAGCTCAATGAAAAAAGAACGAAAATTTTCCGACTACAAATCCGAAGCTGAGGCGTGGATCACACTCGCCACGGGTGAGTATTACCCAGATATTCTCCCTGACGCTTGCCGATTATATGAGCCAGTTCTAGTCGAGTTTGGGCTATTGCTAAAGGCATCGCATTCTTCCACTAACTTTTTCACCGCTATTATGGACACGAGGAATCAGTGGATGCGTACGCAGCTTTGCCGTGTATTTAAGAAGTACGTTAGCCCACAAACACCAGTTGAAATGTTAAAAAGAAAAACAGACGCAGATAAAATATGCGCTCAGTTTGGTGATGCTTTCAGGAATATTGTCGAAGTCCAACAAAAATTTGACAGTCGCCCCATGCCCGACGAAGCTTTATGCGCAGTGCTTTGGGAATACAAGGACCGCGGCAAAAAAGGCTATGACTTAACTGAAAGGTTATTCGATGTTCTGCGCAGCCAGCATATCGGGTTTGTTGTTACAGGCCCTCAAAGAGCAGGTAAAGATGTGCTGCTAGGAAATGTTTTTAAGGATTATCCGAAGCCAGATCGTCCAGTAGACTTCGTTATCTATGAAGGCAAGAAAGTGCTTGCTATTGGTTTGGCTCGCTAGGACTCAGATCGCGGCGGTGCACAGGAGGACGATCGCACAGGTCAATATCGTGAAGTTGCCCAAGAGATTCTTGACTATGCAGAGAGTCATGGATTGCCGCATATCAAAGTGGTCTATGTAAATGACGGCCCAGGCCTCTTACTTGGTTCTATGTGGAATGATTACGCATACATCGAAGATCAATGGCCAGACCGAGTAAAGGTTGTCACGCTGCGCATGGTTCCAGATCGCATCACATCTGAATGGTTGAGGTCTTAAGTATGGCGGTTCCAATTCCAGGCATGGGAAATCGTACAAAAGGAGAAAGGGTGTCGCCTGTGGACACTAATGGTTTTCGCCTAGAGTACCCCGGAAAAAAGGCACAAGAAGATATTCTTGCGCTTCCCGCAGGACACTACTCGCCAAATTCGGCATATTCAGGCGGCGATAATAGGCTTTACCACGGGGACAACTTGGCTGTACTTGCGGCTTTAGCGAAGGATGAAGCCGTAAGCGGAAAAGTGAAACTTGTTTACATCGATCCTCCATTTGCAACTGCATCATCCTTTGAGTCAAGAAAACAAAACCATGCTTATGACGATCATCTTGTTGGACCTGATTTTGTTGAAACGTTACGCGAACGCCTAATTTTAATTCACCGTTTGTTGGCCGATGATGGTTCGCTATACCTTCACCTTGATGAAAGAATGATTTTTCATTTTCGCGTCGTCTTAGATGAAATTTTCGGAGAGAAAAATTTCCGAAATTGCATAACGCGCAAGAAGTGCAATCCTAAGAACTACACGAGAAAGACATACGGAAATGTAGCCGACTACATTCTTTTCTACACAAAGAGCGATAACTATGTATGGAACCGACCAATTGAACCATGGGATGAAGTTAAATCAGTAAAGGAGTATCCATGCCTTGATCCCGATGGGCGCAGATACAAAAAAGTACCCGTCCATGCTCCCGGTGTCCGTAACGGGGAAACAGGTGGGGAGTGGAAAGGCAAGCTGCCGCCACCCGGAAAGCATTGGCAATATAAACCGTCAACCCTAGATGAGATGGATGCCCGTGGAGAGATTTATTGGTCGCCAACGGGAAACCCGCGCCGAAAAATCTATCTTGAAAATAGCGCTGGAATTCCAGTGCAAGACATTTGGATGGACTTTCGTGATGCGCATAATCAAAACATTCATATAACCGGCTATCCAACGGAAAAGAATCCTGCACTTCTTTCTAGAATTATTGAAGCATCATCAAATCCCGGTGATCTTGTCCTAGATTGCTATGCAGGGTCTGGAACCACATTAGTGGTGGCATCAGAGCTTGGGCGAAAATGGATTGGTGTTGATCGTAGCCAGGAGGCTATTACAACAATATTGCATAGGATGGCTAATGGCTCGGATCGTATGGGTGATTTTGTCAATGAGAAATCCAAAAAAGCTTCATTGCCATTATTCAGCATTGCCGACTTCACACTGTTTGAAGAGGCTGCGGAAGAAAACATTCAGCCTAAAGATGCTGACATTACATCGCCAAACGGGGTTCTAACAATTCGTTCCAGCGGACGCGCGCTTTAGCGCGCCGCTGAACTTATCCGTTATGCGGAACCAATAAGCTGTAGGGTGCGTTCCCTAATGCAAGTCCTACTGCTCCAGCGAGCGATTTTGGGGAACGCACCATGCACATTGATTGAAACTGTGGGTTTAAGTGCGGTCGCTGATCTTAATAAGCTACATTAACAACAATACTTAAAGAGAAGGCTTAAAATGGTTAAATCAACTTTGTACACGACAGCAAAAGTCCTACCGGGAAATAGAATTGAAATTGAATCTCCAGATCTGACTGTAGGACAAACTGTTGAGGTAGTTATTTTGCTTGAAGAAGTTAGTTCTGATTCTTCTACCACCGCAGATATCTCTCCATCCTTAAAACAGCGTCTTGCTCTTCTGAAGTTACCAATGACTGAACGTAGGAATATTCTCAAAAGTCAAGCCGATATAATGCTCTCTCACTATCAACAAGATTCTGAATGGCAGGAGTTAATGGCAGGTGACATCATTGACTATTAACCCTGAGCTGCCAAAACGTGGAGAAATTTGGTTAGTCAACTTCGATCCTACTGTTGGTGCAGAAATCAAAAAGGTGCGTCCTGCTGTCGTCATCAGTTCGGATTCAGTAGGAAAGCTTCCTATCAAGCTTATTGCTCCTATTACAGACTGGAAAACATATTTTTCAGCAAATTTCTGGCACCTTAAAATTGAACCTAACAGTATCAATGAATTGAATAAAGCTTCTGCAATTGATACTCTTCAACTAAGAGGGGTGGATTGACAAAGGTTTATTCGTAAATTAGGAAGCGTTTCTGAAATTACAATGCTGGAAATTGTAGCCTCCATTGCTACTGTAATCGAATTTGAGGTCTAACAAATCTTGCACCCGACCAACAAAAAGCCACTGATGCTGGAAAATAGACCAAAATGGCGGGGGAATTCAGCTGGTAGGGTGCGTTCCCTAAGGTGGCTCCTACTGCTCCACTAATAGATTTTTGGGGAACGCACCATGTGCGATGTCGAAGGCACTGGGTAGCACCCCTAGATGGGGTTGGAGGGCTTGCTTTAGGGCGCTATACTGGGTTATAGGGGTTTTCAAGATTAGTGCTATTTCTTATCAAATCCTATGCTAGACTGGTGGTAGATTAGTTATCAACTACTACAAAAAGTTGAATTGGTAAAACACATGAGTACATCAGCAAAATCACTAGAAGAACTGGTGAGACAATTATCGCCCCAGTTAAAGGTTGAAGTACAAACGTTTGTAGAGTCACTTTTAAGTAAATCTAACCAACCCATAAGACGTAAACTCCGTCAAGACTGGGCAGGGATGCTTAAAACCGATTACACATCAATTGAGTTACAGCATCTTGCAGTTGAATGGAGAAATGGCTAGTGTTTCTTCTGGATACGAATATTTGGCTAGAACGCTTATTAGGACAAGGACAGGCGGAGGTTGTTGCGGAGCTACTTGATACGCTCTCGCCCTCTGATATGTGTATAACTGATTTTACTTTACATTCTATCGGGGTGATCTGTAATCGGCTGAATCAAAGAGACGTTTTTGTCAAATTTGTGGACGACGTTTTGATTGATGCTGGTGTTGTACTGGTCAGTATTCCTGCTAACCAAATGAAGAGAGTCGTAGAAATAATAGCTCTCTTTCGCTTGGATTTTGATGATGCTTACCAATATGTTGCTGCCGAGCTTGAAAAAGCTACTATTGTGAGTTTTGATCAAGATTTTGACAAGACAGAGCAAAGACGTTTGACTCCTATGCAAGTGCTTAAAATTAGAAATTAATTGCTTGCTCCCGTCAGTCAACAATACCAAATCCTGTTATCATAAAACGGGCAAAGACGAGGGGATAAAATGCCCAAGAAAGCTTACTTAGGGTCTGCTGAATAAATCTAAAAACCTTGTTGGGTAAGACTTTTAGACTTTTTGTCAATCAAAAAGTACCAGGCATGGGAGTGATCAGGGGGAAAATTCAGGTACTTTTTCCCTGAAAATTAGGTAGTTGACCACCTG
>NZ_JADBRW010000460.1:0-8491 GCF_020247025.1 Microcystis sp. M109S1 | reverse complement strand
GTTTCCAACTAATCCTATTTGACCTAATAGGTAAGGAGTACCCCTTGGAAAGCCTTATCGAGAGGGGAAGACAGACACCCAAATCGACGCACCTGCAATGCATAGGGTAAAAAGGTGGTAGTGGGGGGGTAAAAGTCCCGATACCAAAGGGGAGAACCCTGACTGGGAGAGCAATCGACGCACCTCAACCAGAGAATCGGGGTTTTGGGAGTCGGGGAGAGGCTGCATCGATTTTCAGCCAAGAGTTCTTGGACAAGCTAGATGATATAGACAGTTGGGGGTGGTTGAGGAGGAGAACCTCCAATTACCAACACCCTAGAGACTGCTTCTTCGGAAATCCCATAGAAGCGTACATCATCCTCTTGAGGATTGACCCTTTCTACTACTTTAGCGTATAGTTTCCGCATCTGGTCGAGGTAAAAGGCAAAAGCTTTATCGAAATGTGTAATTAATTTTGCGCGCGGTACTTAACTTTGAACGGGATTATTTCGGCCAAAGTTTTTGAAATTTGCTCTCTTTACCATTATTCTCGTCTAGAAAACCTAGAAAATAAGCACAATCATCAGAGTCATCAGGAAAAATTGTTAATAATTCTAGGTATTGATGATTATTTTGGGGATACATTCGATGCCAAAGACGACCAATTTGATTGATATTTTTTGTTACTATTCCTGTCACCGAGGTTTTATAGATACTTAAATTATCCAGTTTTTGATAGGCTTTGTGAAGCCATTTGATGGCTAGGGAATCATCTTTATCTTCAGCAATTCTTCCCCAAACCTCGACTTTTTTAGGATGCCAACTTTCTCGCCAGTTAGCACTATTATTGGGAGTGATGGGGATATTTTGTAAGGTCATCCATTCTTTAGCAATGGTGCGAACATCTTTGATAAAAGGATGAACGTGAGTTAAATCTCTGACTTTATTATCGTTGATTAAAGAACTTTTATCCCCCCATTGCCAATGACAGCCAATTAAGGGTTTATTAGGATAATAATCCTCATAGAAAATACTATGATCTGCTCGTCGCCACGATTTACCAAATCCTCCTAATAACATAGCAAAACGAGTGAGGAAACGAATTAATTTTTTTAAGCATTCTTGCTGGTTTTCGGGGAGAGATTGGGTGATAATCCAGCGCAATTCTCCTGTTACTGTGTAGGTGGGTTCGTTGTAACCATTGGTAAAGGTTCCTAACTCTAGAGAATTGACACGAAAATCGATCGCTAGTAAACCTTGGGTTGCTTCTCTGTCAATTCCTCCAAATAGCTGATTAACTAATTTTTCTGCATTTTTAGCATCAGTTAAACCGCCAAAAATACGCAAGGCATGACCGCGAATTGCTCCTCGAAAAATATTGGGTCGAAATTCCTTTTCACCATCGAGGCTTTTAGGAGCCATTCCTTGCCCTTTCAGAAAACATTTATATAAAGGTTCTTTTGAAGGTTTAATGTCTTTTGGCAAGCCGTAACCGCTACTAACACGGCATCCTAGACCAGATTCTAAAGCTCTTTCCCAGATAGTCCAAATCTCCTCCCAATCCGGTTGTTCTATTAAGCTAGAAATGCCAAATTTTAGGGTAGGTTGATAGAGGGAAATTAAAGCAAAACCACTTTCTCCACCGGGTTTTTGTCGAGTGTTTTGGGTTTTTACTTGCCATCCCTGTTGCGGGTGAACAATATCTAAAAGATTTTCCGTCCAATCATTAACGGGATAACCGCCATGGAAGCGCAAAAGACTAGGGTTATCGCTATCTTTTTCGAGGTGATAACGTTGTTTTTGTTCGGGGGTGCAAGCTTGACAAAAGGCTCCTTTCATGCTGGAACCGGGATAAAATGGTATGCCATAAGCACCCATTACAGGCCGAATTATTCCTTCATCTTGTCCCCCATTAGTGACGAATCGCCACGAGATTTGATATTCTTTGGTCTTTACTTCCTCACCAAATTGGGGAGAATTTTCATCGACCCTTTCTATCCATTCTTTTACCCATTTTTGGCTATCATTTTCATCTTTTTCAGAATCAATATATTGTAATTGCGATCGCCCTTGGGTTTGTGCGCGAAACATCCGGGGAATTTTGTTACCAATATCGGGAATATTAACCATATAATTTATCGCTCCTTTGTTCCTTTATATCTTTGGGTCCACCAAACTAAACAATCGCATAGTTGCGTTAAAACAGCGAGGGTAATTCTCTGGTCTTCTAGCTTTAATTCCCAGAGTTTTTCTGCCATTGCTTGAACGGATTTGGTATCATTTACCTGTACGGTATCGTTAGGGATAGGAATCCCAGCTTCTGCCATGGTTTCGACTAATTTATCCCAAGTTTCTTTCCAGTATTGTGCTTTATTGGGTTCCTTGGATTGTAAGCGCAGATGTTCACCCCAAAATCTTTCTAGTCCATAGGAAACGGATTCACGCATTTTAAAAGATTGATTGAGAGAATCTCGGTCTCGTAGTTTGGCAGCCAGAACTAATTTCTGAGCAATGCGATCGAGATTGTATTCTTTCCAAGCCATAATATTAGATAAAATGTAATTATTGATTAGCGTAGTTTAAAATAGTAACTTGGCAACGACCAAAACCGATGGATTCTAATCCTCCGAAATATAATTCTTTTTGGTTTACCGATTCTCCAAAAGGTTGCCATCCTGTTTCTTTGCAAGCAATGGGAAAAACTAAAACACTACCCACGGGTAAAGCTTCCACATTGAAAAAAGCTCCCTTTTCTGTATCGACTTTTTTCTGATCTTCTAGTAGTTTAACCCGGCTTTGTCGGTAGAGTGCCATATCGTGCAGCATGGATATATCGTTATCATCAACGACGACTAATTGAGAAGCTTTTAAATCCGCTTGCGAGGGAATCCACGAAGAAAGCTCCTCTAAGTGTTCAATTTTGAGAAATCCTAAGTTAAAAAATAAAACTTTGCTATTGCGGTTAACTCCCTGCACTACTCGCGCTTGTAAGCTAGGGGAAGCAGTATAAGGATTGGGTACTTTTGCAGAGATTCCCGTGATTTGTTTGTAGCGTTTTAATAATAGGGGAGAAGTGACCCAAACTATCGGCTGTCCTGGACAAAATACCGGCAACCAAACGAGGGAAGCATATTCAAATTTAACTTTTGCTTCGGTGGTTCCTCCGTCTTCTTGTCCTGGGATTGCTTCGTGTCCGTACCATGTACGTTTTTCATCTATATTGTTCATATCGGCACGAAAACGGCCGCGAATAGAACTACCGGGGATAATTGCTGTTTGGGTAAATTGATCGCGAAAAATGAGGTTAAGATTACCTGTTTCTTCTCCTGCGGTTGCTCCCACATGAAGCGGTGCTAAGGTTTCAAGTATGCCATAACTTTTGTGATACATTTTTGGGTAAAAGTGAGTATTTTAGATGCTTAGGGATTATTCTAAACTAGGTTAACATTAATGTCAGGATTTTCTAAGATTTTGTTAATATTTGATCGTGGTATTTAGGATATTAGGGCAGTACAAAGCTATACGTTTAGTCCCAATCAATTTCAACACCCTTTAATAATTCATCCATTTCTTTAGCCATTTCCTCTGTATAAGGAGTAAGAGAAGAAGGGTTTTTAAAGGCATCTTCTACCAAAAAATCTAAAAACATACGCAGCATTTTATTTTCGCTAATTTGTGAGCTTTGATTATTACCACTTTTTCGATAACCTAATAAAGCTTTTCGAGGAAATCTGGTTTTTATTTTTGCCATAGCTATCATACTAAATCTGGTTATTAAAAACTGATTATTTATTCAACCTTTTGCATGAGTGCCTGTCCTGATATGTAGCCTATACTCAACGGATTTAGTATCAGTTATTCTCGTCTAATTTACCCTACTCAATAATTATAGGCTTTATTTGGCAATATTTTCTAAGGGTAAAGCTAATCCGCAGCCCCAGCGTTTGAGGGAAACTCCTTCGGTGGGGAACCAAGATTCCTGCCAATTGTGCCAAGATGGTAAGGGGTTTTTTAAGCGATAAACTGTTCCTGCGGGAACTGCATAGCGTCCCCTAGATAAGCGCTTAAATTTATCTTTTCCTCCGAATCGATAACGATAGGTTATTGGTCTTTCGGTGTTGAGGGTTTCTAATTCCCAATCGCTGGGATTGCGAGTTGATAGGCGATTTGTTCCCCAGATTGCAGGAGTAATGAGGGCAAAATATTGACCGACATCTTGATTAAATAAAGTCTGTATATGGCTGCTTAATTCAAGTGATTTAATTTCCACTAGATGGGATTCACCACCAAAGCGATACCAGCCATTTTCTAGGGGTTGATTAGCCAAATAAACTAGACAAGCATCTGGATGTAACTGGACGGCATTTTCGAGGAATAATTCCCCGGTTTCTACCTTTCTTTGCTCCTCTAACAAACGCGGATGGAGATGGGGATGATATTGCCACGGGGAACAATAGGCTTTTTGAGGATTATACCATTGGTTGATAGGAATCCAACTATCTCGATCGAATTTTCCCTCAATTTGTTTACCGTCTTTCTCTTGCCATTTTTCTTGCCATATTAAGGTGTGTTGAATTTTCCCATTGTCGTTACTTTCTTGGTCTTGAAAATAATTTGCTAGGGGTTTTTTCGCTAGATAAATAAAGGGAGTGGGGACAAAAAAGTTATCTGGTTGTTCACTGTTTGCCCAAAAAGGGCCAGCAATTTGTAAATCGCGAACATTGGTGGGATTACTGTGAGCAAATAGTCCCGAAACTGTGGCAGCAGTGGGAGGAAAACGATTTCCTGAACGTCCGACTAGATTTTCTGGAGAGAGAAAGGGACCGGCGCTACCGTAGAGAAATCCCAAAGGTTTAATTATGATCAGATATGGCAGCATTTTTCTATTTTTAGGTGAGATGATTGGCAACTTTGGAGAGGTTAATTACCCAGTTATTTTTATCTTGGTGAGAGGTGATATCGATGGGTATATTTTGATTAAAATAAAGGTTAAAAACTGCATTGGTAATATGATGATTATCATCGGTAAAAGCGCGGCGATTTTCTAAAGTTGCTATATCATTATAGAAATGTGTCCAGTTTTTACCTCCACTGCGATCGCAATAACTATCGAGGATATCTTTTAAGTTTTGCCACGGACAAACCCACTCTAAATAGTTACCACTGTTAAAAAGGATTCGCACAGCTAGACGATTTTTACCTTGATTTTTAGCGGATTTTTCGGCTTCGCGGCAATGTTGCAATATGTCTCGCTGAGGAACTCCTGAAGCTGCCCAAACGAAACCGACGCTAACAGTTATATCCTGAGAATAACCATGTTTTGGCCAGATTTCTCGATGAAATTTATCAAACCAATAGAGACAATCTTGTAGGGTTAATTTTGGTTCTGATTTTTGTCGAAACAAAACTCCTAAAAAGTCATCTCCTCCCGCATAAATAATGCGACCAAAGTTAAGATGATTTTCTAGTTCTTCTCCCCATTGTCGCATTCTTTGACTAAATTCTTTTCTTGAGGAGATGGACAGATTTTTTAGATAGGTTCCCATCCCGTCACCGTCCCCTTGAAACCATCCTGTATAGAATTTTTCCTCGTAGCGATTTAGTTCCACAAATTTTTTAGGAAGTTCTAGGTTTAAAGGCTTGCCAATATCATATAATGTAATCATGCGTTTGACTAATTCGGGAATGCTAAGACGTTCGTTTTCATCGAGAATAGCCTCAGAAAGTTTTTGACTTAATTGCTGATAAAATTCGGTGATTTGCTGATTTTGTTGGGAGATACTAGAATATAAAGGATGGGTTTGATCCGTCATTCCATACCAAACAATGGCATCAGAACCAGATAAGCTAGAACTTTCTCCTTGCCAATTAATTCCCGTCCAATCCCGTTGATATTTTTTCTGTTGCAGACTTTTAAACGCACAATCGATCGAGTCTTCTTGCACCCAGAAGAATTCCCAAGTATGATTAATCCATAGGTTCCATTCTCGTCGCCAAGTATAATTGTATTGTGGCAGATTTTGTTCAATCCAAACCCGACACTTATTAACTACTTTTTGCCATGAGTCATTGAAGACTTGTTCGGCCTCTTTTTTGGGAAAATTACCCGCGATTAAGATTTGGTTGGGAGTTCCTCTTTTAACCTCAATTAAAGCGGGAGAAATAAGGCTACATTCAGGATATTGATCCGCTGCCTGACAGATAGCATCGGCAAGATAGGATAATAAAAAAGAACCACCGTATAAATCTCTTAGTTTACGGGATTTTTCGATGAATCCTTGCACAGGAGCAAAGGTAATTACAGTATAGGTCATTTGGTCTTTATTGTCCTCGATAAAGTTTAAATTCCTGAAGATTAATAAGATTTCTGTAGGTAGAATTTTCGTATTGAGTTAGGAGAATTGGCCAGTATTGTTGAACGGACATTCCGACAAGTATTCCCAAAGTTATAGGTATAGAATAAACTAGCTTAATCTCTTGATAGTTGTTTTTTTGAGCGCTGTTGATAGTGGTAAAGATTTCTCTAGAATATTGTAGCCAATCTTCATTTCTTTCGATTGTACCACTGCCTTTACTTTTCAGATAAATTAAATCGCCGTAGTTTTCAATACTCTCATCATTAAGATTTATTTTATGGGAAGAAACATCGATGGCTATAGTTACTCTATCTTGACCTTTTTCGGTGACAGGATCCTCAAATTTTTCGTATTCCTTAATACCTTCTTTTAGTTTGCGATCGCTAATTTCCACCACAGGATAATAACTATCAGAAGATTTATTATATTGAAAGATTTTTACTCCTTCGGTAGCGAGAATAGTACCGACCATAATAGCGACGCTAATCGGTCCGATATAGGCAAGATAAATAATAGTATTTTTGGGAGTTTTTTTCTTAAGTTTCTCTAGATTATAGCGTAGTATTTGCAGAAAAGCTTTCAGCATTTCTTGATCATAAATATCACAGGAATAGTTAAAAATTAAATCTGTTTCGCTAATATTGAGATACTTGTCGAGATTATTTTTATGATCCTTGTATTTATTTTCTGTTTCGATGATATTAAAAAGTGATTGCAGAGCTTTATTACTATCGGCAGGATTAGCAATTTTAATCACTATCGGTAAAGGAATCGCTTGATGTTTATAGAGGTCGTATTTCTGAGATTCTCGCCAGATACCGATGATAACTAGAGCCAAAGTAATCAGAAAAATTAGATAGTATCCCTGGCCAAATTGATCGGCAATTAGTGCTAAAATAGCGGCGATGGCTAATGCTGCATTGGTGAGGGTATTAAAGATAATATTATAGGGATATTGACGCAGATTACCCAGGACATTTTTAAGAGATTTCAGCATAATTTTACTAGAGATTTAGGGTATAATATCGAGAAGACACAGAGACAATTCGGGAAAAACTGCCGAACTAATGCGCTCATAAAGACGATATAATTTTTGTTGATATTCATCACCTTCTAGCTGATAAATAGTCAAAGTAGGCTGTTTGGGTTTACCGATAAAAGAGATGCCACCCAATCCACGAAAATCGACAATCCAATATTCAGCAATACCTAAAGATGAGTATTCTTCAACTTTGCGTGCATAATCATCTTGCCAATTACTACTAACCACTTCTACCACTAATTTAATTGCTGGGGAGCTAGTTAAAATTGGTTGTTTTTCCCAGAGAGGTTCGGTGCTAAAGTCCACTTCATCCAAAATGATGACATCGGGACGTAAAGCAGTAGCTTGACCGGATTCTGGACGGAGCAAACAGTTTTTAGGAATTGTCCAGGGTAGATGTAATCGCAAGATTTCTCCCCACAGTCTTCCTGCGATTTTTCCCGCTACGGATTCCTGAGGTCCAGTGGGTTCCATGTCTCGCAAATCCCCGTCAATTAATTGATAGCGTGGGTCATCTCCATACTGGTTTAAAAAGTCTTCAAAAGTGAATAATTTAGGAGATAGGTAGGTCATGATTTTTATCGGATTAGACCTAAAACTTGTTGTTGCTATCCATGATACTGATGACTCGCCGGAATCGGGGGATTTTTGGGGTTAAAAAATCCTTAAAAAAACTCGAACCCCCGCTACCCTCCCTAATAAGTAGCTAGACAATTAATTACAGATAATTAGTTAAGCAAAATTAATTACACATCGAGATGCGGAAACTGTACGCTAAAGTAGTAGAAAGGGTCAATCCTCAAGAGGATGATGTGCGCTTCTATGGGATTTCCGAAGAAGCTGTCTCTAGATTGTTGGTGATGGGAGGTTCTCCTCCTCAACCACCCCCAAATCTCTACATCATCTAGCTTGTCCCCTAACTCTTGGCTGAAAATCGATGCAGCCTCTCCCCGACTCCCAAAACCCCGATTCTCTGGTTGAGGTGTGTCGATTGCTCTCCCAGTCAGGGTTCTACCCTTTGGTATCGGGACTTTTACCCCCCCACTACCACCTTTTTACCCTATGCATTGCAGGTGCATCGATTTTCAGCCAAGAGTTAGGGGACAAGCTAGAT